>CANREK010000032.1 GCA_947629605.1 uncultured Clostridia bacterium
CCAACGTCAAGTTCACGCTTGCGGAGGGCTATGCTCAGCCGATGTCCGACGCGCAAAAGACCGCGATGGGTGTGAGCGGCAACTACTTCTATGTCGCGCTCCGCTTGGATAAGGCGGAACTCGGCGCCGCGTTCAACGCAGAAACCATCACGGCCAAGATGGGCAACGACGACGTCACCGTCAAGGCAGTCACAGCGGCAACTTACGAAGGTCTGAATGACCTCTATCTCGTGCTTGCACTCAACAAGGCAGGGTCCGTCACCTTGACAGGCGTGCAAACGACACCTATCGTGCTCGATCTCTCCGCTCTCAAAGGCTTCGAGATCACCTCCACGATCGAGGGCGCAGACGAACTCCTTCTCAACAAGGGCGGCGAACTCACGCTCACCTATCAACTTCCCGCCGGTACGAAGGCAAACGATATCGCGTTTGTCACGAGCAGAGGTGTCACGCGGATCGACGCCGCGCTTCAAGGCTCGTATAACGATAACGGGGATCGGGTCCCTTACAGCCCGACCAATCCTTACGACGCAGGCAACAGCAAGGTCACAGGCTTCACCTATGTCGAAGCTACCGGCCTTCTCACCATCAAGGCGTCGGTTCCCGCCGCAAATCTTGCAAACTACGCGCCTCTTACCTACGAGGTAGATCTCTACAAGAACGGCAGCTTGGCCGACAGCTTGGTCGACACCATCAACTACAAGATGGAACTCGGCACCGCCAACGGCTACGTCGCGGGTGAAAACGGCTACTACGCTTACGTCACCGAGAGCGGCAAGCTCAACGTGGTTTGGGCGACCGGTACCGACAAACTTGCCGACGGCAAGATCGGCGGCAGCTTCCAGATCAACATCAACAACGGCGACCTCGACAGCTTCAAGAAGAACGGCCTCACCTCCGTCACTTACAAGGTCGAAAACGGCAGGCTCGTTCTCGTCAACGCTCCCGCGTATGTCACGGGCGCTGTGACCCTCGTCGGAACGTACGGCAACGACCGCGACAAGGATGCAGGCGCATTCGTCGTCTTTACCGTCGACGTTGCGACCGGTCTCGAAATCACGGGCGACTACTATGTGGAATTTGTCGGCGGCGTGTTCGATCCCACGACTGCTCCCACGACCCTCAACAAGGTCAGCGGCACCACGCTTACGACCGTCTCGCTCGACAACACCTACAAGACGGAGATCGTCTCCACCGCAGACGGCAACTGCTACGAAGAAGGGCTCTACGGCTGGCAAGTCTCCAAGGACACCGTTCTCTGCTTCGCGAACGTAGCTTCCGCGGGCGGCGATCATATCGATGCCGACGGCAACAAGGTCTGCGACCTCTGCGGCGGCAAGACCACGCCGGATGTTGTCATGAAGGATTGGGCCGATGGATACACCGGTGCGGCTTATGACCTTACCGAAGGCGACATCGTCGACGCAACCGGCAGCATCAAGACAAGCGGTATTTCGGACGTGAGCGGCAACTTCGGCCCCTTCGTTTCCATCACGATGTCCAACGGCAATGGCGGCACTAAGCGCTATTGGCTCCGCACGGACGGCTGCAATATCGAGCACCCGAATGACGACTGGAATGCCGCGACCGCATGCTATCCCGCCAATGTCGACGCGCTCGGCGCAGACATTCCGGATGAAAACTTCTATACCTCGTTGAATTACAACACCTTGAACGGTGCACAGACCGTAGACGGCACAGCGATCGATACGGCAACGCTCGGCGAATACCTTGCCGGCAAGAGCTTCCGTTATGTCGTTTCCTTCATCGGGACGACGGTCAAGGTCGAGTTCAACTACTTCAACGCCAACGGAACCCGCTCGATCAGCTATTATGTCGAGATCCGCAACGTCACCGCGAGAACCGTGACGGCGCACTTCATCAGCGATGAAGCTACCTTCTTGCAGAATGATGCCAAGATCACCGTGACAAGGGCAAGCGCGGCGAACTCCGTCATCGACAAGATCGAAAGCGCAACAGTCGGTACGCACGAAGCGCCCGAAGCGATCGAGTATACGACCGGTGCAAGCAATGGCTACGTCAACGTCAACCTCTCCGGGTTTGCCGCGACGGAAGGCACCAACAACGATGAGTTCTACGCTTCCTTCAAGATCACGTTCTCGTCTGCACTCGTAAGCTCGACTTCCGTCAAGCTCGTCGATGCAGAGGGCGAAGCGCTCGGCACCGCGACCCTTGCGGCCGACAAGAAGTCTGTGGAAGTCTATCTCCCGATCGCAGACGGCCTCAAAGCTGCCTATCTCGACTTCACCAACTACGAAGCCAGCACCAAGCAGGCCGACATCAAGATCGACCTCACCGACCTCGTCGTCTCCGATGTTACCGCAACGCTCGGCACAGACAACCGCAACATCAATGGCGGCACGATCGTCATCACCTACACCAACGTGCAAGGCACCGATACGCTCACCATCGGCGACGTCTCCAAGACCCTTGCCGAACTTGCGACCGAGACTGCGCTCGGCAGCGGTTACAAGGCACAGGCTACCCTTGCAAGCGGCACCGCGACCGTCACGTTGACGGCTCCCGCCGCCGACCTCACCAAGGTTCTTGGCGAAGTCGAAGTCCGTCTCGCAAGAGGCGAGGACCTCATCGCAAGAGATTTCCTCCCCGCAGCAGTCACCGTACCCGCCGAACCGAACGGGACCGAGCTCGACAGCACCGGTTGGTATGTGAGGGCAAACGGCACCCGGCTCATTCTCTTCTCGCAGAATGGCGGCACGTTGAATCTCAACGTCAATGCGGGCGAAAAGACCGCAAAAGACCACATCAGGGTCTATGATCTTTCCCTCGTCGGAAATGCGTTTGAGAATGCCAACAGCTTCCTTGCAAGAGCTTCCAAGCTCGTCATCAGCAAGGGCGGAGAAAAGACACTCTACGTCGTCGTGATCGACCTCACGAGCTTCGGCGTGGAAGCCGAGACCCTTTACGGCTACCAGAGCGGTGATACCCAATACTACACCGTCGCCGCAGACAGAACGATCACGAAAGCCACCGTCGCCGCCACAGGCGAAAAGACCCGGCTCCTTACGGGTTCCTGCACCTCCGATGACTTAAAGGCATATGTCACCGACGGAAAAGATTTCTACTACAACGTTGAATTCAAGGCGGCAGAAGGCCACAAGTTTGAAGCAAAGGCCGATGCAAGCGCGGACGACCTCAAAGGCTACGACACAATGGAAGTTTGCTCCGTTTGCCAAGCTGTCAAGTATGCGCAATCCGATCTGACCCAATCTTGGGGCAACAAGAGCGCTTGGGAAGGCGGCGATTCCGGCTATATCAACGTCGGCGTCGTTCACAAGGGCGGTTCCTATGAGATCACCGGTACGTTGGAATCCAACGGTGCCAACAATTGGGATCTCATGACGCCCGGTATCAACAGTGTCGGTCCCGAAGAGGACGAAACGACAGGTGCGCTCGGTCTCCGTATCGACCACTGGGTCATGAACCAAGCCGGCGGCGGTATGCCCGCTTATCCCGGTGGCCAGCCCGAAGCTAACCCCGGCATGGTCTACATCGTGCACAACAACAAGACCAATACTGATGTGAGCTACGATTCCGTGGCAGACGCTTTGAGAAAGGCTTACAACGGCGCGACCGTGACCTACACCTTCGACTATCTCAACGAAAGCATGTTCATCATCGCTTGCAGAGTTGTCAAAGGAGATGTCGACGTCACCGTGACCTTCACCCTGACGGGTACGCTTCTCGAAACCTACTATGTGTCCCTGCACCCGGATGGATGCAAGTATACCGCTTCCTCTGTGACGACCGTTGTCCCGAAGGATAAGACCGTTTCCGCGCCTCGCACGAAGCATCAACACACGTATGATCCCACGACCCACCGTTGCCCGACGGACGGCGCTCTCGATCCCGCGCACACCACGCACGAGTACAGCGATACGACCGGTAAGTGCGCTTGCGGCGCGATCAACCCCGAGCATACGCATAAGTACACCAATGGGTATTGCACGATTTGCGGACATACGCAGGCAGGTGCGATCACTTATGCGCTGGAAGGAAAGACCTATACGGGTACGCTTGTCGACCAGAAAATCGTGAACAACGATAAGTCTGTCGAAGAGGGCGGCAACGGTTTGACTTGGTGGGCAACAGATCCCAACAATCCCGAAGGCACATTGGCCGGTTATGCTCCCGCTTCCTCTACCGTGGCAGTCGCGGAAGGCGACTTCCTGTTGGTTTGGAATTGGACGCAGTTGACGATCGATCCTCAATGGCCTCATGACGCCGTTATCGAATTCTACGACAGTAGCAATAAATATATCGATCAAGGCTTCATGCAGAGCAGTGGCGCTTGGGGCGATTTGATGAACACGATCAAGGCTTCCTTGAAAGAGACCATTACGCATGACGGCAAGGCCGCTGCGGTTCCCGCAGGATCGGATGCGACCGGTTACTACACTGTAAAGATCGCAAGGATCGGTGAGACGCTTGTTATCGAGCAGACCATCGTCAATTCTCTCGACGGTTCTGTTTGGACGGTAGTTGATACCTACACCGGCATGGCTACGGGCGCTTTGACGGCTTGCATTACCGGCAATCCTTACGGCTGTGAAAACCTGACAGGGTACTACACGGCTCTTACGGCACAGGCGTAATCGGCTACCAACGTTACCCAAAACCTCACCATATGTGAGTGAACAAAAAGAGACCTACGGGCAACCGTAGGTCTTTTTTTGTCCACCTCGCCCCCTCCACGGGAGGGGGCAAAGAGGCCTACCCCTTTTGGGGGGAGGCTCCGCCGTAGGCGGTGGTGGGGGGGTAAGGCTCCTCCTTGGGGAGGAGCTGTCGAGCGTAGCGAGACTGAGGCGGGGAACGTTCCCCCCCCCATCCGTCACGGCTACGCCGTGCCACCCTCCCCCCGTAGGGGGTAGGGCCTACTGCGGTGATGGTTCGCTACGCTCCCTCAGAATGAGCGGCTTGGCGAATACGGACCATTCTAATCGCGTCATCCTGAGCGAAGCCCGTAGGGCGGAGTCGAAGGATCACCGTAGCAATAATAAGGTGATGGTTCGACGGAGCTCACCATGACGCTATTTGGAACAATGAGCGGTCGTCGAGGAATTTTCCTGTTTTATTTTTGATTTTGCGTTCAAAATCAATTGACAAGGGCGTGTCTTTATGTTAGACTAAGTATACGCACCGAAGTGGGTGTAATTTTTTTGTATGGAGTTCACACAAAATGGCCGTTAAATCAACGAGAGCGAAGATCACGTTTGAGTGCACGGAGTGCAAGAATCGCAACTACGACAGCTTCAAGAACAAGCGCAACGACCCCGACCGTCTCGAGCTCAAAAAGTACTGTCCCGTCTGCAAAAAGCACACGGTCCACAAGGAATCCAAGTAATAAGGGGCGCACGGAGGAACATCATGGCGAAAAATCAATCCGCGGACAAACCCGTCAAAAAGGATAAGAACAAGAAGCCGAATATCTTTGTCCGCATGGGCAGAAAGCTCAAAGAGACCTTTTCGGAGCTGAAAAACGTCACATGGCCGACCTTCGGCAAGGCGCTCAAAACCACGGGCGTCGTCATTGTCGTCGTGCTCATCTTCACGGTCCTTGTCACCTGCGTGAACGTCGGGTTCACCGAACTTCTGAAACTTATGACCTCTTGGGGAGGTTGATAAATGGCAGCAGTCGATACCGAGCCCAAATGGTACATTCTTCACACATACTCGGGCTACGAGGCAATGGTGAAAGAAAGTCTTTTACGGCTCATCGAAAATAACAATTTGGGTGATATGATCACCGATGTAAAGATCCCCACGGAGCAGACCATCGAGGAGAAGGCGAACGGCAAGAAAAAGGTCGTCGAGCGCAAACTCCTGCCCTGCTATGTCTTTATCAAGATGATCTATACCAACCAAATCTGGTATCTTGTCACCAACACGAGGGGGGTGACGGGTTTTTGCGGGCCGCAGGGCCGCCCCATCCCCATGAAGGAAGATGAGATCCGCAAGATGCATCTCGAGGACTTTGTGCAGGACGCCGATTTCAAGGCGGGCGACAGGGTCTCCATCGACAGCGGTCCCTTGGAAGGCTTTATCGGCGTCATCAACGAACTCAACGACGAGACGCAGCGGGCCAAGGTCGCGATCACGATGTTCGGCAGAAAGCAGGAAGTCGAGGTCGAATATATTCAGATGCAGAAGATCTCCGAGAACGCCGTCGAGATCCCCAAAGACGACGAGGAGTAAGTAAGGAGAAAGTGCGCTTCACGCTAAGGCGTAACGTCGCCCGCGTCATTCTGAGCGGCGGTAGCTGTACGAAGTCCGATGACCTGACCCGAAGAATCTCGCGGGGCGATTACGGACCATTCCAAATGCGTCATCCTGCCCCGCCCGCATTCTATTTCTATCTAAGGGCGGCACGAGCGCCGCTCTTGGCGCGAAGTAGCCGACGCGCCCTTGCGTCGTGTCGAAGGATCCGCCTCATTTGCTGCGGTGATGGTTCGACTACGCTCACCATGACGCTATTAGAACGGTGCCGTAGAAGTGTGCGGCGAGATGCTTCGGACTTACTCTCGTAGACTACGTTTGGGTTTTGCGGCTCAGCATGACGCCGCACAGCCCCTCAGAATGAGCGTTTTAACTGACGGGGCGCAGTCATCACATTGTTAAAAAGTGGAAGGCGGTAAATCTATTCATGCCGTCGCGAAAACCACATAGAAGGAGCTATTTATGGCAAAAAAGGTAATGGCAGTCGTAAAACTGCAACTGCCCGCCGGAAAAGCGACCCCCGGTCCCCCTGTAGGTTCTACATTGGGTCCCCACGGCGTCAACATCCCCGGGTTCACCAAGGAATTCAACGCAAAGACGGCAGGGCAAGAGGGGCTCATCATCCCCGTTGTCATGACCATCTTTTCCGACCGTTCCTTCACGTTCGTCCTCAAAACGCCGCCCGCGCCCGTTCTCATCAAGAAGGCGCTCGGCTTAGAGACGGCTTCCGCCACCCCCAATAAGGTCAAGGTCGGCAAGCTCACCAAGGCACAGGTCGAAGAGATCGCAAAGACGAAGATGCCCGACCTCAACTGCACGTCGCTCGAAAGTGCGATGAGCATGGTCAAGGGCACCGCCCGCAGCATGGGCATCACCGTCGAGGAATAAGGAGGCTGAAACATGAAAATCGGTAAGAAATATGCGGAAAGTCTCAAATCCTACGAGAGAGCCAAGTCCTACGACGTCGGTGAAGCGACGGATATCGTCTTGAACAACGCAAAGGCAAAGTTCGACGAGACTATCGAACTTCATGTCCGTCTCGGCGTCGACCCGAGACAGGCAGACCAGCAGGTCCGCGGCGTCATCGTTCTCCCCAACGGCACGGGTAAAACAAAGCGCGTGCTCGTCATCGCCAAGGGCGACAGAGCGGATGCGGCAGTTGCCGCGGGTGCGGATTTTGTCGGCGCCGAAGAGATGGTCCAAAAGATCCAGACCGAGAATTGGTTCGGATTCGACACCGTCATCACCACGCCCGACATGATGGGCGTCGTCGGCCGCATCGGCCGTATCCTCGGCCCCAAGGGCCTCATGCCCAACCCCAAGTCGGGAACGGTCACGATGGATGTCGCCAAGGCCGTGCAGGAAGTGAAAGCAGGTAAAGTCGAGTACCGTCTCGACAAGACCGCCATCATCCACTGCCCGATCGGCAAGAAGAGCTTCGGCAAAGAGAAGCTCCAAGAGAACTTTACCGCTCTCATGGACGCCATCGCCAAGGCAAAGCCCGCCGCGGCAAAGGGACAGTACATCAAGTCCGTCACGCTCACGAGCACGATGGGCCCCGGCGTCAAGGTCAATTACAGCAAGATGTAATGGCCGAAAACGCTTGACATCGGTTCTGTAAAGTAGTAAAATCAAAATGTTCATCGAACAAATTCACGAAAATTTGTCGTCAGACAAATTTTGTGAACCAATAGCCGCAGACAGCGGGTGCGGACTTCCGCTCAATATCCCGTCGAGGCCAACTTCTTATCATCTATGGATATAAGAACCGCTCCGTGCCTGTCTGCGTACGGAGCTTATATTATTTCGGACAGGAGGTCAATATGTCGGATAACTTTGAAGCGAAAAAGGTCGTCGTCGAAGAGATCAAAGAGAAGATCAACGCAAGCAAGTCCGTCGTTCTCGTGCATTACGAGCGCGTGACGGTTGCGGAATCGACGGATCTGCGCAGAAAGTTTCAGGCCGCAAGCTGCGAATACAAGGTGTATAAAAACACGTTGGTCCGCAAGGCGTTCGAGGAACTCGGCGTAGACAAATTCCACGACGATCTCAACGGCGCAACGGCGTTTGTGTTCTGCCCCGACGAGACGAGCGGATGCTCCATTCTCGCCAAGGCCGCAAAGGATACGCCCGCGCTGAGCGACAAACTCGTTCCCAAGAGCGCCTATGTGAACGGCGCCTATGTGGATGCCGAGGGCGTGAAGAAATTGGCGGCAATTCCCTCGAGAGAGGTGCTCATTGCCAAGATGCTCGGGTGCTTGCAGGCGCCCATTGCGAACTTCGCCTATGTTTTGAAGGCGATCGCGGACCAAAAATCATAATAAAAAGGAGAACAAAAAAATGGATGTTCAGAAATTGATCGAAGAAGTAAAGGCGATGAGCGTTGTGGAGCTCAACGACCTTGTCAAGGCTCTTGAAGAGGAGTTCGGCGTTTCCGCCGCCGCTCCCGTTGCCGTTGCAGGTGCAGGCGCTGCCGCCGAGGCCGCTCCCGCCGAAGAGGAAAAGACGGAGTTCGATATCGTGCTCAAAGATTTCGGCGCGAACAAGATCGCCGTCATCAAGGCAGTCCGCGAATTCACGGGTCTCGGGCTTGCCGAAGCGAAGAAGGCGGTCGAGGCGCTCGGCGTGTTGAAGGAAGCCGTTCCCAAGGCAGACGCAGAGGCCGCTCTTGCCAAGCTCAAAGAAGCCGGCGCGACCGCAGAGCTCAAATAAGAGAATGCATCAAAACCGTCACATAGGTGGCGGTTTTTTTGTATCTTGGCCGCCCCCGCCGCCGCGTGAGGCACCGCGGCGGCGGGGGCGGCGGCCCGAAACTTTTCCCGCGGAGCCAATTCTTCGGCAAAATTTCATGCGGATATCGCCGAAAGTACTTGACGGAATGGAAAATTACGGTTAAAATAGAACTGTATCAATGAGGAGGTTTCCCATGAAAAAGAATTTGCGCCGCTTTGTAGCGATCGCGACGACGGCCGTGCTCGCCGCCGGTGCCCTGATGATGTTTGCGGCCTGCACGAGCAGTGAGCCCGAAGTCACCATCACCTATGAATACAACGGCAAGGAATACGAGGTGGAGTATGTTCTCTCCCGCTCCGATTCCCCCAAGACGGTCCAGCACTTCATCGAACTCGCCGATGCGGGCTATTACGACGGCACCTGCATTCACGACTATACGTCGAGCGCGCTCTACGGCGGCGGGTACTATTACAACGAACAGAACGTGCTCACCGAAAAGGACTACTTCTCCGTCGTGCGTCAGCTGGAAAAGGACGGCAACGAGTTCACGCAGTCCGTCTGGTATCAGAGCGGCAACACCAAGACCCCGCTCTACACCGTCTACGGCGAATTTTCCGACAACGGCGTAACGAATGAGAGGAACCGCAAGTATTCCCACTCCAAGGGTGCGCTCGTCATGTATTATACCGACAAATCGACGTCTGCCGCGGGGCTCGAAGTCACGGTCGAACGCAACGACAAGGGCGGCAACAACGACGGGGCGGCGGAGCAGGACATTCCCTACGCCACCAACAGCGCGACCTCTCTCTTCTACACCTATCTCGGCACATCGAGCACGTCGCTCGACAGCAAGTATGCCGTGTTCGGCAAGGTCAAGGACTTTGACGGCCAGCTGCAACCCCTGCTCGACGCCATTCAGGCGGACATGCCCGAGGACGACCCCGCAACGGATGAGGATGAGAGCTCTCCCACCAAGGAGACGACCGAACAGTTCAAGCTCGACACGCTCGACCATCTCGATTTCGGCGACGTGACATCTGCCTTTGAGAGCGTGCGGAAGGGCGGCGTCTCCGTGACGTACAACGAACCCAAGGAGCACATCACGGTCACATCGGTCAAGGTGACAAAGTATTGATTTTGCATACTGAATGATCGAAAAACGGAGCATAGGCTCCGTTTTTTATAATTAAAAATGAAAAATTAAAAATGAAAAATTGCGGTAAAGCATGCCCCCTCCCAAGGAGGGGGGTAGGGGGGTGGGCAACGCCACTCCGCCCCGCGTCATTCTGCCCCGCCCGCACGTTCTTTATGGCGTCGAAGGGCGGCACGAGCGCCCTAAGGCGCGAAGTA
>CANREK010000033.1 GCA_947629605.1 uncultured Clostridia bacterium
CGAGAGTGCCATGAGCGCGACCTTCACCGAAATGGAGAAAACGATGTTCTCGATGACGATCCTGCGCGTCTTTTTGGCGCCGCGGAGCGCCTTGGGGAGCGAAGAGAGCGAGTCACCCGCGAGAACAAAGTCGCTCGCCTCGATCGCGGCATCGCTGCCGAGACCCCCCATCGCCACGGCCACGTCGCTCTTCGCCATGACGGGCGTATCGTTGATGCCGTCGCCCGCGTAGAGAAGTTTCCCCTCTGCTTTGAGGCGTTCGGCACAGGCGAGCTTGTCGTCGGGCAACAGCTCCGCCTCGACCGCATCGACGGGAAGGGCGGAGACGGCCGCCGCGCGAGCCCTGCTGTCCCCCGTGAGCACGGCGATCTTTTTCACCCCCGCCGCTTTGAGGCCGCGGAGCATCGTCTCGGCATCGGGGCGGAGCCTGTCGTCGATCTCCACGCGGCCGACGTACTGCCCGTTTTCGGCCACATAGATGACGGAGGAAATGCTCTCGACGGGGACGAATTCCACACCCTCCTTGCGCAAAAAGCGTTCACTGCCGACGAGAACGCGCCTGCCTTCCACCTCGGCGGAAAGGCCAAGCCCCGCGACTTCCTCCACATGATCGGCAACGTAGGGCGTCTCGGTGCCGCGGAAGGCCTGTGCGAGCGGGTGGGAGGAATTTTTCTCGACGGCGGCGGCGAGGCGCAGCGCACGTTCGTCGTAAGACGCGAGATAAAACTTGCCCTCGGTGAGCGTGCCCGTCTTGTCGAAGGCGGCGACTTTCACCTGTGCCAGCGCGTCGAGGCAGACGGCCCCCTTGGCGAGAACGCCGACGCGGGCAAGCGCTCCGACGCCCGAAAAGTAGGTAAGGGGTACGGAAATGACGATCGCGCAGGGGCAGGAGATGACGAGGAATTCGAGCGCGGGCACGATCCATTTTGCAAAGTTGTAGCCGTCAAAGAGGGGCGGCACGACGGCGAGGAGCAGGGCGCAGAGCACGACGACGGGCGTGTAGATGCGTGCGAATTTGGTGATGAATTTTTCGGACTTCGCCTTCTTTTCGGAGGAATTCTCCACGAGGTCGAGGATCTTCTGCACGGCGCTCTCGGAGACGGGGCGCAGGACCTTCGCCTTGACGGCATTGCCGAGGTTGACGCCGCCCGCAAGCAGTTCATCCCCCGCTTCGGCCTCGCGCGGCACGCTTTCACCCGTGAGCGATTTGACGTCGAAGGAAGTCGTGCCCTCGGTGAGGACGCAGTCGGCGGGGACCCTGTCCCCCTTGCGGAGCAGGATCTCGTCGCCCGCGGCGAGCTCGGCGGGGTCGATCTCCTCCTGTTCTTCCCCCATGAGGCGGACGGCCGTGTCGCTCTTCATCTCCATGAGGCCCGCGATGGCATTGCGGGAGGAACCGACGGCGAGCGATTGCAGGAATTCGCCGATCTGGTAGAGCACCATGACGGCGGCGGCCTCCATGTATTCGCCGATGGCGATCGCACCGACGGCGGCGAGGAGCATCAGGAGGTTTTCATCGAAGAGAACGGAGGGATGAAACCCCTTGTTGAAGGCGCGGACGGTGTTTTTGGCGGCGTTCACGGCGACTTCCCACCCCGCGGCGACGAAGGAGATGAGCCAAAAACTCACGCCGAGGGCAAAGGCCCAGCGTTTCTCGCTGCCGAATACGATCGTGAAGATGAGCCCGAGCACAAAGAAAGTTGCGGAGACGGAAATCGAGAGAATGTCTTTGAGACGGCTCTCCTTCTCGACGGGAGCGTTGCCGTCTACGATCTTGACTTCCTCGAAATGAGAGATGAGATGAACGGCCTTTTCAAGGGCCTCTTCCCCCTCAAAATCGAGACTTATGCGCTGGTTTATGAAGTCGGCGGAGGCGTTTTGGATGCCGTCGATGTCGTTGAGTTCTTCGCTGAGCTCGGCGGCACAGGCGGCGCAGTCCAGCCCCTTGATCTTGATGATCTTATGCATAATTTCTCCTTTTCAGATATGGCATTGCAGGTGCGCACAGGCAAGCTCTAACACGGCGAGAACGTGTTCGTCGTCGAGGGAATAGAGAATATTCTGCCCCTCGCGGCGGGACTTGACGATGCCGTTCGCCTTCAAGAGGCGCAGTTGATGGGAGACCGCCGACTGCGTTCCCCCCACCGCCTCCACGATGTGCAGAACGCACATCTCCCCTTGGCGGAGGGCGAAGAGAATTTTGAGACGGCAGGGCTCGGAGATGGATTTGAACGCCGAGGCGACCTTTGCGATCTCCTCTTCCCCCGGCATGTTGGCCTTGGCCCTTTGGGCGGCGAGCTCGTGTTCTTTTTCGTGTTCACAGACTGTCATATGCACCTCCATATCAATATATGAATAACTGTTCATATATTACCACAAAAGAAAAACGCTTGTCAAGCGTTTTGCGAAGGAATTTGCAAATTTTTTCGGGAGACGAACGTTTTTCCGCATATATCTTGCAGATTTTTGTCCGTGAACAGGGTGAGTTTCTGCGCTAAGAGCTGCTGGCGTGTCATGTGGAAACGGCGGTTGAGGGCGGAATCGCCATACTTTTCGTCGCCCAAGACGGGGTGGCCGAGAAAGGCGAGGTGGGCGCGGATCTGGTGCGTCTTGCCCGTGTGCAGGGTGATTTTGAGAAGGGAAAGTCCGCCCTCTTCCCTCAGAACCTCATATTCCGTGACGATTTTCTCGCCCCTCGGCTCCCGCGTGATGCGCACCGTCGAGCGCCTTTCATCCTTGACGAGATAGGCCTCTTCCACGGCGTGCGGGCGCGGCATTTTCCCCGAAACGACGGCGAGATAGACCTTTTCCGCCCTCTTCTCTCGGAAACAGGTGAGAAGTTCCTCCTCGGCTTCGGCGGTCTTGGCAAAGACCATGACGCCGGCCGTGTTGCGGTCGAGACGGTGGATAAAATAGGTCGGATGCGCCGCCGAAAGGGCCGAAAATACCGCCTCGGAATTGACGCCGCTCTCCTTGTCGACGGCGACGACGTTGTCATCCTCATAGAGGACCGTGAAGGCGACCTTTTTCTCCTGCGCGGGGGTCAAAAAGTACTGCACGACATCCCCTTTTTTGAGGGTTATGTCGCGGTTTATGTGCTCGCCGTTGACGCGGATGCCCCTGTTTTTGAGGAGCGTGCGGAAGCAGAACGACGCCTGTGCGTACGTCTCATCGGTGAACTTTTTGAGCGTGTTTTCTTCGGATACGGTGTAGGTTTTCAAGGATATCCCTCACAAGCAAAAATGCGACAATGGGTGCCGAAAACAGCAGTGCATACACGGCTCCGCCTCTGAGCAAAAAGTAGGTGAGATAGCTCATGAGCAGGGCGCTTGCCGTCTGAAATGCGGCGTAGAGCAGGGCACGCTTCCACCCGAGTTCCCGCGCCGTTGCGGCGACCGCCGAGACGCAGGGCGAACAGGTCAGCATGAACACGGCAAAGGCCGCCGCGCTCTCGAATCCGTAGGGAAATTCGCCGAAAAACATCGTGATGGCGCCCGCAACGTTCTCCTTGGCGATGATCCCCGAGAGCGCCGCATAGGCGATGCGCCAATCCCCCATGCCCGCAGGCGCAAACAGCCATTTGAGGCCGCCGCAGATGTGTGCGAGCATGCTTTCCTCCGCGGAGACGAGGCGGAAGGAGAAGTCGAACGAGGAGAGCGCCCACGAGAGGAGCAAAAAGGCCAAGATCACCGTCGCTGTCTTTATTATAAACTGTTTGATCTGAAAGAGCAAGCCTTTGAGGACAAAAACGGGGTCGGGAATTTGCAGGGGCGCAAGTTCCATCAAAAAGGGAGGCTGTTTCCCGCGCAAAAGTCTCGCCGCAAGGAGCGACAGCCCGATCCCGATGAGATATAAGACGACGACTGCGGGGAAGGGATCTTCAAAAAAGGAAGAGGTCAGCGTCAGAAACACGGGCAGTTTGGCACTGCACGGAATGTAGGGAAGGCACAAGATCGCCCGCCGCTGCATCTTTTTGTCATCGAGCCCCCGCGTCGTGAGCACGGCCGCGGCCGTACAGCCGAACCCCATGAGGAGGGAGAACACCGCCCGCCCGTTGAGCCCCACCTTGGAGAAGAGCCCGTCGGTGAGATAGGCGAGACGGCTCATGAGCCCGCTCTCCTCAAAGGCGATCAAAAAGAGAAAGAGCATGGCGATCTGCGGCAGAAAACAGAGCACGCTGCCGAGCCCCGCGAGAAAGCCGTCCTTGACGAGGGAGCGCACGACGGGAGAAGGGATTTTCGCAGCATAACTGCCCAAAAATTCCGAAAAGAAGTCCTCGACCGCCCCCTTTAAGGTGTCCCCCACGAGCCCCGGGGCAAAGGTCAGAAAGAACACGAGGAGCATGAGCCCCACAAAGAGCGGCACGCAGAAGAGGCCGTTCAAGAAAAATCTGTCCGCCTTGGAGAGCTCCTCTTTGGGCGGGCGGTAGAGGTCGGGCGGAAGGCAAGGAATATTGCCCTTTCCCGACGCAGAGATCGGCATTTTTTGCAAGATATTGCTCAATTTCTCCTTAAAATGCCGCTCCTCGGCAAAGAGCACGGGCACGCCGAGCATGCGGGAGAACCCCTCTCTGTCGATGGCTCCGCCGCCGCGCAGGAACTGTTTCCTCTTTGTGAGAATGACGGCCGCCCTTCGCCCCCTTGCGACATCAAAAAAGAGGGGCAGGGCGCGTTCGAGCCCCGCGCATTCGGCCACAAAGAGCACCGTCGCGTCCTTCTCTGCGGCGATGTAGTCGCGGGAGACCTTCTCCTCCATGCTCAGCGCGTCGAGGGAGTAAATACCCGGCAAATCGCACACACGGTATCGATTTTCGCCGATCTTGGCCTCTTTTTGAAGCACGCCGACGGTGACGCCGTGCCAATTCCCCACCTTGGCATGCCCCCGCGTGAGGCGGTTGAAGAGGGTGCTCTTGCCCGCGTTGGGATTGCCGACGAGGAGCAACTTCATCGGATCGGACATACGTTCACCCCCGCCGCCACGCTTCTGCCGAGCGCCGCCTTCCCCGTCCCCGTCGAGACCAAAAAGGTCTTGCGGAAGAGAGAAGCCCTCAGCACCTTGACCCGCGCCCCCGCATGGATGCCGAGGATGCGGAGCCGTTCCGAAAGGGCGGGATCCCCGTTGACCGACAGCACGACGGCGCCCTCTCCCCGCTTCAATTCACAGAGTTTCATCATAATAAAAAATGCGGGCGGGACAATGATTATGCCCGTCCGCATGTTCGCCGCGCCGATTTTTCAGGCGTGGTTCGTCTCGCGTACTTCCCTGTTCCCCATGAGTTTCAGTGCGCCGTTCGTGATGATCGGCGAAATGATGAGCCAAATCGCCGCCAAGGCGATGAGCGAATAGACGATGATGGCGCCGATCGCTCTGGGCCCCTGAAAGATCGCGGATACGAGGTTGAAGTTGAAGATCCCGAAGAGGCCCCAATTCAATGCACCCGTAAGCACAAGGATATAAGAGATAATGTTTGCAATGACCATATCTTCCCTCCTATCCGCAGTTTGGGCGATACGGAAAAGATTATGCATGAAAAAGGCCGTCGGTGTGCCGACGGCCCGTTTCTATGGATCCGAATTATTTCTTTTCGTTCTTGTTCTTCTTGCCTTTGAGCTTGTCGAGGTCTACCTCTTCGACATTCTTCTCGGAAGGCTTGACCACAAACAGCACGACGATGGCGACTGCGAGCACGGCCGAGATGGCAAAGAGCACGACGGATGTGACGTTGTTTCTGAGCCAATCGATCTGCTGGGGCGTGACGTCCACGGGATTGCGGATGTCGATCGCCTGATAGGCCTTGGTCGTCTTTTGAGGAAGGTAGGAGTCGACGAGTTCGAGTTCCACGACGTAGAGGCCGCTCTTCTGAGGGGTGAAGGAGCCGGGCGTTGTGCCGGGATTCCAATTATAGGCGTTGTCCGATTTCTCCCAAAGTTCCTCGTCCTCTTCCGTGATGTCGGAATTGAACTTGTTGATCGCGCGGAAGCATTCGTGATAGCTTTCGTACTTGTCGCCGTCCTCCGAGAGATAGGCAGCGGCGTCCGCCACGAGGTCGTCGATGGAGACCGCGCTGAGCGACTTCTCTCTGACAAGCGCATCATCGAGATAGTAGAGCGTATAGTTTCTCGTGCTGTTGCCGTAGGCGATGATGTCGAAGTTCGAAATGGAGTAAGAGGTGCCGCGGTAGCCGATGACTTGGCTCTCCATGGGTTCGATGACCGCACCCGTGTAGTCGATCTCGACGGTGAAGTCGGGGATCTCCTCCACATCCCAAATGTTGGTCGACGTGAGGGTCGTGAGCTTCATGTTGCCGTCCCCTTCGTCGATGTACATCTGCATCGTGTTGCCAGCGGCATCGGCCGCCATGATGCGGAACTTGTAGGTGCCGGGCTCGTCGATCTCAAAGCGGAGATTGTTGTAGCGGAGGCTGGTCTCGGAGGAAGCCGAGGAGCCCTCCGCCACGCCGGGCTTGCAATAGTAGATGTTGAATCTCAGGTTGCGATAGTCGGCATAGTTGCTGGAAATGAGGTCGCGGAGAGACGGGAGATAGAAGTAAGCGCCGTCGCCCGCGGAGACCTTTTTGGCGGCATCGTTGAGCTCTGTTTGATAGTTCGAAACGACTTTGTCGTATTTATCTTGGTCGTCGATCCAATTCTTACGGGTGAGAACGCCCTCCACATTCCTCTCTTCGGGCTTGATGACCGTGTAGTAGGGAGCTTCCTTGGCGCGGTCGACGAGGATGTAGTCCATGCCTTGGTCAAGATTGTCTTTGACGCTATCCTTATCGGCGTACCAAGTCAGATAGTAGTACTGTTTATCCGCGCCCGTTCTGCCGTCGTTGGCGGTGAAGCGGATGGAGATGTATTCTTTGACATCGGTATCTTCCGTCTCCTGCGTGGGGAGGAAGTAATTGCTGGAAGAGAGCTGTTGATAGCCGTCCTTGTCCTGCGTTTCGCTGAGCTTGGGCGTCACCCATTCGCCGTCGTCGTTCTTCTTTGCGAAGTAGTAGTAGCGGTAAGGGTTCACGCTGCTGTTGCAGACGTCGATGACCTCGTAGTCGAGTTGGAATTTTTGCCCGAGCGTGAAGGCATAGACCGTTTGGTTGATGACGAGTGCGGGTGCCGCATTATCCTCGACATTGCCGCCCTCGTAGAGCTTGGTCCCGTCGTCGTAGTCGTCGTCGGCTTCGCCGACCGTGCCGCCCGTCACTTGCATCGTTTGGCCGTTGAAGGACTTCAAGGCGACCTTTTGGCCCGTGGTCGCGCCCTCTTTCATGACGACCTTAAAGGTGAGCGGAACGTTTGCGGGGCTCGAAGTGCGGCGTTCCATGAAGTATCCGCCGATGTTGGTGAGCTTGCTGTGCTCGGCGCCCTCGGGAGCCGTATCGTTGATTTTGAGATTGAATTCGCCCGCGTTGCAGTTCACTTCGTCGATGGAGATCTTGATGTCGCTTGCGGTATCGACCGTGTAGCGATCGGATTCGGCGGGCTTGTAATCCTTATTGTCGTCGCCCTGCAAGGAGGAATCCTTCACATAGGCGTAGACGGTGCCGTTGTCGTTTTTGAATACGATCTCGTTGACGGATTTGCCGTCTTTGGTGACGTTTTCTTCGGTGCCCGAAAGGGTGAGGGTAAACGTATCGAAATTGACCTGCGGGAGCGCGAAGGTCATCGAAAAATACTGCGGGGTCTGTTCCGTTTTCAAACGGTGGACCTCTTCGGCGCCCTCGTCGACGGGGTTAAACCATTTGAGCGCGAGGTTCTTTTGATATTCGACCGAGCCTTCTTTATGGTCGGCGTCCGCAAACAGGAGCGTGACATATCCGACGGGCTTGTCCCCCTCGGTATCGGCATCGCTCAGAGAGTATGCTCTCACTTCGCCGCCCGTCATGCCCCAAAACAGCGAGGAGGGCGCGTAGGTGCTTGCCGCCGATGCACCGACGGCGGGCGAGAGCGCGGCGACCGCGAACCCTATGCAAAGCGCCATGAGGGCGAAGCAGAATGCTATGATTGTGAAAAAATGCGTTTTTGTCTTATTCATGATAACTTGCTCCACGCGGATATTCCGCACGATTATCTCGTTCTATTTTACAATAAATTTCTCCGCCCGTCAAGCGGTAATTGCCTCAATCTTACAAGAAATTAAAAATTTCGCAAAATTTCCACATTGCATCATACAAGGTTGAGGCGGTCGATGCCGAATTCCTTCCACGGCGTTGCGTCGGGGGGAAGCGCCACAAAGCGCATGCGTTCCTTGGTCACGGGGTGGGTGAAGGAGAGGGAATAGGCCCATAGGGCGAGTTTGCCCTTCTGCGCCGTCTCCCCGCCGTAGCGCATGTCGCCGAACACGGGATGCCCCGCGCCCGCCGTCTGCACGCGGATCTGGTGGCTCCGCCCCGTGTGCAGTTTGATCTCCGCGAGGGAATATTTGCCCAAAGAGGAGAGCGTTCTGTATTCGAGGAGCGCATATCTTGCCCCCTCGGTGCCCTGCGGGGTGAGATAGACCATGTTGTTGATGACGTTCTTTTTGAGCCAGCCTTCGAGCTTGCCCTCCGCGGGGTCGAGAGTGCCGTTGAGCACGGTGAGATATTTCTTTTCGAAATCCCCCGTTTTCATCTGTTCCCCGAGACGGGCAGCGGCCTTAGATGTCTTGGCGAACACCATGACGCCGCCCGTGGGCCGATCGAGCCTGTGCACGAGGCCGAGATAGACGTTGCCCGGCTTGTCGTATTTGACTTTGAGATAGTCCTTTAAGAGATCGAGAAGGTTCTCGTCCCTGCTGTCGTCGGGGCAGCAGGCGAGATTTTGCTCTTTGAGGACCACGAGGATGTGATTATCCTCGAAGATGATGTTTTCGTTGATTTCAGCCATGAATGTAGATGCCTCCCGCGCCGCAGGGAAGAGGAATGCCCTCTTCGGTGGGCAGCCCCACCTCGTACGCGTCGATGTTTCCCTCCCCCAGCGTCAGGCGGAGAATGTTGCCGAGCACGGCGGGTTGCAGTCCCGTCGTGTAGGAATTGATGAGAAAGAACAAAAAGTCATCGGACAGCAGTCCCGCACAGAGCTTGACGAAGGGGAAGAGCTCGGTCTCGATCTTCCACATCTCCCCGCCGGGGCCCCTGCCGTATGAGGGCGGATCCATGACGATGCCGTCGTAGCGGTTGCCCCGCCTCAGTTCCCGGAGCACGAACTTTTTGCAGTCGTCCACGATGTAGCGGATGCCCGACGTGATGCCCGAGAGCCGTGCGTTCTCCCCCGCCCGCTCGACCATGCCCTTGGCGGCGTCGACGTGAACGACTTCCGCCCCCGCCTTGGCAAGCGCGACCGTCGCCCCGCCCGTATAGGCGAAGAGGTTCAAGATCTTTGGCGTCCTTCCCCGCTTGACGGCTTCCCTGACGAGGGCGCCCATGCGCTCCCAATTGACCGCCTGTTCGGGGAAGAGGCCCGTGTGTTTGAACCCCATGGGCTTGATTTTGAAGGTGAGATCGCGGTAGCCGACCGTCCAACTTTCGGGAATGGACCGCTTGAATTCCCATGCGCCGCCGCCCTTGTCACTGCGGCGGTAGACGGCGTCGTAGTCGAGGGAGAAGAGGTCTTTCCCCTGCCAAATGACCTGCGGATCGGGGCGGAGCAGCTTGACGCTCCCCCACCGCTCCAATTTATAGCCGTCCCCCGTGGCGAGGACAGAGAAGTCTTTCCAACCGTCGGCGATGTGGATCATGAGCCTATTATAATAGAAAGAAAAAAATTTGTAAAGAAAAAAAGCGCCGCTCAACAAAATTTCGTTAAGCGGAAGGGATTTTTTGAATTGAAAAATCGCGGCGGGGCGATTGGAATGACACCCCCTCAGTCTCGGCTACGCCTCGACAGCTCCCCCTCAAGGGGGCGCCAAGGGTCCCTTGCCCACCCCCTCGAGGGGTGGGTGTCACGCAGTGACAGAAGGGGTGTGTGCGGCGTCGTGTCGCACCCAAAGGCGCACGGCGGCATCCGCCGCCGCGCTCATGCTGAACGCACGTGAAGCATCCCATTAAACCTACGGAGCAACATTCCTATTGTCCATTAGTGTCCGCCCGTTTGCTGGGATTCTTCGCTACGCTCAGAATGAGCAGAGGGGCATTATTCCCCCCACCACCGCCTACGGCGGAGCCTCCCCCCAAAGGGGGTAGGCCTTTTGCCCCCTCCTGAGGAAGGGGGTAGGGGGGTGGGCAACGTGTTCCAAATCACTGCGCGTGGCAGGGTCTCCCTGCCTAAGCGCACCCTATTTGGTACCCTACGGGAACCTTAATGTCCTTGC
>CANREK010000034.1 GCA_947629605.1 uncultured Clostridia bacterium
CTTGAAGAAAATGATAAATCCGAACCCGTCGCCAACAGGCACTACAAGGTTCGGATTATTATCATTTGGTACACCAATCTGCCCCTTGTGCTACACGCACAGGGGGCAGATTGTATATTTTTCGCCGACGGGGTGAGAACCCGAAGGGTTCGCCCCGTGCGCGTTCTATTTCATTCTAAGCACGGCACGAGCGGGCACAGCCCGCGAAGTAACCCCGGCGGGTACACCAAGGGCGCCCCCGTGCTATTGCACGGGGGCGCGTTTTTTGCTCTTTCGTTGCGACTGCGCATGGTATGCCGTGCGCTCATGGTGAGGGCGCTCCGCGTCATTCTGAGCGGCGCTAGCTATACGAAGTCCGATGACTTGACCCGAAGAATCTCGCGGAGCGGTATTTACAATTGTGCGGCGAGATGCTTCGGACTTGCTGCCATAGACTGCGTTTGTAGTCCGCGGCTCAGCATGACGCCGCACCACCTACTCAGTGGGTTTGCAGCGCTTCGCCTACGGCGCAGAATGAGCAGGGGGCGGCTAAATCCGTCTGTGCCCGAGGGGGTCCATCAAACTATTGTGAGACTTCGGCTTCGTTGTCGCTCTTTCTTGCCTTGCGGATGACGAGGATGCCCCAGACGGTGAGGCCCACGGTGATGAGAATGCCCGCTCCGCCGAGAAGCCATACCCAAAGGGGCGGCAAATAGTAGAGCACTTCCGCATTCAACGCATTGCTTTGGGAGACCGTGTAGAGCACATTCTTTGCCGCGCGGCGGAGCATCGCAACATCGCCCGCATCCTGTGCGTTATAGCTGTCCCAGAACTCCGTCGTGGTCAGGTTGAGATCCCCGCCCGCATAGATCATCTGCTTCGCGTTCATAAACGATGCCGCGGAGGTGTTGAAGTCGCAGATCACGGCACCGCGGAATCCCCATTCGTTCCTCAGGACCTCGGTGAGAAGGCGATAATCTCCGCCCGTCCACTTTGCGCCGATGCGGTTGAACGAGGACATCACGCCGTGCGCGTTCCCCTTCTTTACGGCGATCTCAAACGGTTTGAGATAGATCTCGCGGAGGGACTGTTCGGTCAGCCACGTCGATACGCCCGAGCGGTGGGTCTCCTGTTCGTTTGCCGCAAAGTGCTTGATAAAGCAGTAGACACCCTTGCTCGCAGCGCCCTCGATCTCGGAGGCCGCCATCATGCCCGAAAGGAAGGGATCCTCGGAGAAGTACTCGAAGTTTCTTCCGCCGAAAGGATTTCTGTGGATATTTGCGCCGGGCGCATACCATCCGCTGTACGGTGCGCCGTCACCCTTGGCATTCCCCCACAGGCCTTCCTCTCCCACGCTCTTGCCCATTTCATAGATGAGCTCTCTGTTCCATGTGCTTGCAAGCACGACCTCGGAGGCATAGGAGCAGGTATCGTAGACGGTGGGATCCCCCATGAAGTTGCAGAATCCCACGGGCCCGTCCGCATCCGTCGTCTTGGGTTTTCCGATCTGTAAGAGCGCTACCGTCTGGAATGCTCCGTGGTTGTAGAGATCGGCCATGTCCTTCACGGACAAAGCGTTCAGGATCCCCTCCCAGCGCGGGTCGTCGTACCCCACATAGTCCTCGGCGGAGACCAGATCATAGAGGTCCGCTTCCGCACTCTTGTCTGCGGAAGGAAGTGCGGGGAACGTCTCCGTGTTGTTGGTCGCTCTGCTGTTGAGTTCCTTCATAAAGGCGTCTGTCGCCGCATGTTCCTCGGGCGTGCGGACCTTCGGCCAAGTCCCTTCCCAATCCGCTCTCGTGAGCGTACTGCCGAGCTGCGCCGCGGCATCTTGGAATCTGTTTGTCACTTCATATCCCGTGACGGGATCCGAAGCGAACGTCTTGCCCTCTTCGAGATGGGCCGTGACGTGCTCGTATTCCTCATGAGCGTTCTTTTGGAGACGAATGACGTAGTCCCCCTTCTCCAACTCATAGCCCGAGAATCCGTTTGCATTGGCGTCACGGTCATCATACGAGGCAAAGTCATAGGGGTCGATCTCGATCTCCACGGTCTCCGACTCCCCCGCCGCGATGAGGCCCGTCTTGGCGAATCCGCACAAGACGACGTGAGGTTTTTCGATCTTTCCGTCGTAGGGGGCGGTGGCATAGACCTGCACGACCTCCTTTCCCGCGACACTGCCCGTATTCCTGACTTCCACGCCGAGCACGATCTTGGCATTAGGATCGAGCGTCACCGTGCGGTTTTCCTCGGCCGACGCATCCTTGCCGCCGATCGTCTTGATCTCCTGCGTAAAGCTCGTATAGGAGAGCCCGTATCCGAACGGATATACCACGTTCTCCCGATACCACCCTTCATCCGTGCCCCGCGTCTCATAATAGCGATAGCCGACGTAGATGCTCTCCTCGTAGTCCACAAAATAGTGCGATTGCAGTTTCTCGTTGAGGGTATACGCATCGCCGTTTGCCATCCCGCTCGTACCGAAGTTCACGACAGACGGTGCGGACAGCAGATCGCTCGCCCATGTATCCACGGTTCTTCCCGAGGGGTTCACGCTTCCGTTCAAGATCCTTCCGAGCGCCATGATCCCGCTGTTCCCGGGTCCGCCGATCCAGAGCACGGAATCGATCTTGCCATAAGTCCCTTTCTCCGCCCAATCAAGCTCCATCACCGAGGAGGAGTTGATGATCACGATGACTTTCCCGAATGCCGCCGTGACGTTTTCGAGCAGTTGCTGTTCGTTGGGGTCCGGTTCGAGATAGTGCCGCGTCTCGTCGTCTGCCGACATGCGGGGAAGATCGAACCCTTCCCCGCCGATCCGTGACAGTACGACGAGCGCTGCATCCCCGTACGCTCCGTAGCTCGAGATCACCGTCTGGTCATAGGATGCATACGGCGTCTCGCCCGTCGTGAGGCTGACATCTTTGCCCGTGTCGAGGTCACTCGGATTGGAGTTGCGCACGGGGCCCGAGCGCGATGTATCCTTATAAAATCTTTCAAGTTCCGGATTGGTCACAAACCCCGCGGCCGAGAGACTTTCATACAGCGTCTTTGCTTCGGCGTTGTTGCCGCCGCCCGAGCCGCTGCCGCCGTAGACGAGATTGACGGAGTTCTTCCCGAACACGCTGATCTTGGTCCCGCTTGCAAGGGGCAAAGCGCCGCCGTTTTTCAACAGCACCGTCCCCTCCTCGCACAGCGTTTCGTTGAGCGCATTCGCCGATTCCAGCGCCTCCGCCTTGCTCTCCGTCTCCGCCACAAACTTGGGGTCCCGCCCGTCCGCATACACCGCGATGGGCCCGCCCATCACGATGCTGATCACGTCATAATAGATCGGCGCGACACACGCCACGGCGATCATGATCGCGAGCAGGACCACAGCCACACTGAACCATATCTTGAATGCTGTCTTTTTGAATAACCCTTTCATGCCCCCTCCTTATCGCCCGATATTGCTTGTCAAAGGATCCCAACTTAAAATTGCCTTCGTTGTGATCTTGATGCAGTCCACCATGGGAGCGGTCGCCGACGCAGTGCCCATCATGATCCTGTCGTTATTCACAATGAGCTCGATTTTATTCTCACCCTTATTCAAGGAAAGTTTTGTGCCGACTTCGAAATCCTGAAATTCCCGCTTTGCCCGCGACGAAACGTCCGTATTGATATTGTCAATGACGATGTCGCTGTAAGAGAGGGTCTTACCGTTGACGACCACGGAGAACTCATTCGATTTGATCGTGACAGTGGAGAACATCTCGGCCGAGAGACGAAGCACCAACCGTGCATCTCTCACGTCGCTGTCCGATGTGATATTGAAGGTAAGCGTGACCCCTTTCTTGCACATAAATCCAACAAAGTAGCCGTTGCTTGCCTTGGCGGCGCCTTCATAGTCCGCTTGGATCATTTGCGTGCCGTAAGCGGGATTGGAATATCCTGCGCCTTCTTGACCGGCAAGATCCACATATTCGGCCTCGAATACATATTCCTGCTGTTCCGCTTCCCACTTGGCATACAGGGTAAGATCCTGCGTGACCGATGCCGTAAAGACATACCTCGTTTCGCACGATTCTTCGGTATACCAGCCGAGGAATTCGCAGTGCTCGCGCTCGGGATCGTTGGGCGCGGACACGCGCTCGCCGTCGCGGACCTTCTTTTGTGTCAGGACCTTTTCGTCATAATTCAGAGAGAACGTCACGGTATGGACCTTCGTCCACTTGGCATAGAGCGTGCGGTCGCGGTCGGCTTCCCCGAAGAGATCGAAGGTCTGCGTGCCGCTCTCGTCAAGGAACCATCCGTCAAAATCGTATCCTTCCCGCACGGGAGACGATACCGTTCCCGCATTGCCGCCCTCCACGACTTCCACGGTGAAGGATTCGGGCTCGGTGGTGTAGTTGTAGTGGAACGTATAGGTGTACTTCTGCGCCTCCGAAGAGACCCAGCCCGCATACAGCGTCTTGTCCTCGGTCACGGGCTCATTGCGATACATCGTCTCGCATTCCGCATCGGTGTACCATGCGCTGAACACAAATCCCGTTCTGTCCTCGGGCACGATCGGCTCCGCAGCCGTGTTTTCGGGGATCTCCTTTGTGACGGAAGCGGGCGCCCCGACGTAGTTGAAGTCATATGTGACCGTGACCGCCTTGGTCCACTTCGCATATAGCGTGAGATCCTCTTTTACGGGAGCCGAAAAATCATATTGCTGTTCAAAGGTCGTATTGTCGCGGTACCAGCCGTCAAAGAAATAGTGCGCCCGAACGGGATCCTCGGGTTCTGCCACAAGCTCGCCGTCCTTCACAGACGTACTCGTCGTTGTTCCCGTTCCGCCGTTGTACTCATAGGTCACGGTGAAACGAACGGTCGCGTCTTCCCATTTGGCATAGAGCGTCTTATGGGCATTGATCGGCGTGTCGAAATCGAAAAGATTGGTACATGCTTCTTCCGTATACCATCCCTCGATCCTGTATCCTGCACGATAGGGGTCCTGAGGGCGGGTCGCTTTCTCCCCGGCCTTCACGTTTTGGGAAGCGGGCGTACGCACGTCCTCGTCGCAATTCACATTGAACGCCACCGTATAATAGACGTCCTCCGCGGGCGGGGGATCCTTCTCCCCATCGTCACAGCCCGCCAAGGCACCCACGACGCCGAAGGCGAGCACGAGCACGATGACGAGCGATATCGCCCGTTTGATATAGTTTATCATTGTTCTGTATCTCCTTCTTTGATTTTCCACTGACAGGATAGACCCCGATAGCGAATGCTATCGGGAGTCGTCCTTCCTGTCTTATATCGGCTTTATGAAAGCCGATGCGTTTAATCCTTCTTCTTGCGGATGACGAGCACCGCTGCACCGAGGATCGTCACCGTGGCAACGATCGCTCCGCCGATGCCGATCACGCCGCCGCATCCGCCGCCCGTTTCGGCCGCCGCTTTGACGCCGGTGTCCTGACCGTTGATGAACCAATTCCCGTTCTCGCCGATCTCGACTTGGGGGGTCACGCCGTCCTTGCCGTCTTGGCCGTTGGTGCCGTCTTTGCCGGCAGCGCCTGTGTCGCCCTTGGGGCCTGTGGCGCCCGTTTCGCCTTTCGCGCCCTGAGGACCCGTGGCACCCGTTTCGCCTTTCAGGCTTTCGGGGTCGACCGCTGTCCACTTTGCGTAATAAGTGACATCATCTTCGAGGACCGCATCGAGATCTGCCTTTTCGGAACAAGCGGCGTCGGTGTACCAACCGTCGAACGTATAGCCCGCGCGGGTCGGCTCCGTCGGCAAAGTCGCTTTGCCGTCTGCGTCCGCATAGGTCGTGACGCTCTGTTGCCATCCATCGTTCATGTCGAAGGTCGCAGCATAGGAAGATGCGACGGTGATCGTGGTCTTGAAGTGCCAGCCGTCGGCGATGTTGATGCCGACTTCAAACGTGCCGCTCTCGGTAGGAGTACCCGTGATCAAGCCGTCTGCGCTCAGCGTAAGACCCGCGGGAAGCGCGCCGCTTTCGATCTTGCAGTGATAGACGCCGTCGCTCTTGATAAAGTCGCTCGGGTCGTCCACTACGACAACAGACGATTCAAACGGGATGCCCTGTCTTGCTTCGCTCGTCGTCAGCTTGTAGCCGTCGAGAATGTGGATCGTGACGTTTATCGTCTTGGATCCGCCGTTGACATGCGATGTGAGCTTGAAATTGAAGTCGCCGGGGGTGGGCAGGTCGTTTCTTATGGTGTCACCGTTGTAGTAAAATTCCCCGAACGGCAGTTGAATGCTGCCTTGATCCTTCCCGGACCAAGTTACCTTTTCGCCTTCGTCGTTATAGTACTCGACATCAAAATAGTAGTGATCGGCAAAGTTGCCCCCCTTCTTCATGCGAAGTTCAGAGGTGTAGCCGTTCTGGCCCTGCTTCCAAGTCAATTCATAGTCATTGAAATCGGAGAAGATCGAAAAGTCGAACGTCGAGGAGGTCGCATTGGAGTTTGCGATCGTGTAGCATTCAAACTGCGCGACCTTTCTCGCCGCATACCACTCGGTGTAGCAAGGCTGATCGTTGTAGACGGGATATCCCTTTTCGGCATCCCACTTCGCTTCGAGGCCGCTCTTGTCGCCCGAAAGAGGCAGGACCTGCGTGCGGACCATCCAGTTGCTGTGGCTCGCCGTGAAGTCGCAGAGAGCGATGCCCGTATAGCCCCACTCCTCGCGGAGAAGTTTCACGGTCAGATTGTAGTTCATGGCGCACTGGTAGGCACCGATGTTGTTCATGGCCGTCATGACGCCCATGGAGCCGCCTTCCTTGAAGGAGGGCTCGAAGCACTTCAGATAGAGCTCGCGCATTGCCTGTTCATTCGACCAGACACAGACATTGGCACGGAAATACTCCTGGTTGTTCATCGCGAAGTGCTTGATGTAGGAGATAAGTCCCTTGGAGGAAGCGCCCTTCACGGCCGCCGCACCCGTCTTGCCCGCAACAAGAGCATCTTCCGAGAAGTATTCATAGTTGCGTCCGCAGAACGGCGAACGGTGCAAGTTCATGGAAGGACCGTACCAGCCCGTCATATTGTGTTGAAGCGCCCAATCGCCCATTCTTTCGCCGAACTCTTCGGCAAGCTTGACATTCCATGTCGATGCGAGCACAACGCCGCACGCAAAGCCGTAGCTGTATTCGGTGCTGTCGTGATTTCTGAGCTGTGCGGGGCCGTCGTTGTCGTCTGTGCCGGGCTTCCCGATCGCGGCGATCTCCGCCGTCTGGAAATAGCCCTCGTTCGACAAGATGCTGATCTCGTCGTAGGTCAGTTGGTTCATGAAGGCCGTCCATGCCTCGGTATATGTCATACCGTTGACGGGAGAGCCCTCTTTTTCGATCTTCGTGTTCCCTTCGAGCGGGATGCCGATCATGTCTTTGAGTTGGATCGCCGTGTAACCGCCTTCGCGCTCGGAAGTGTCTGCCGCCTGCGTCCAGCCGTCGGGGATGTCCTCTGCTGTCATGTACCAAGGATATTGATCGGAATCATCCGCCGCGGTATAATATTGATTGCCGCGTTGTTTGTAGAAAATGAGATCCATGGCTTCATCGGTGAGGATGGGGCCGCCGTTCCAAACGCCTTCTTCATAAGGATGTACCTTGGGGAAGGTGACGACGAAGGGATTGGTCGAGCCGCCGACCGCTTCCGCGATCGAAGCACGGGACATGAAATCTACGCCGCTGCCATCCTTACTGAGCTGCGTGCGATCGACATTATATGTATCATTGTTTGAGAACAGCGTCTCGATCTTTTTGCCCGTTTTGGCGTCGTAATCAAAGTAGGTGGCTTTTTGATCCGCCTCGGCAGCCGTGTGGCTGTATGTGAATTGTGAGATCGGCTTGTGCGAGTCCGAATTGATGGAAATGATATAGTTTCCGTTGTCGAGTTCGTACCCCTTGTGCCCGTTTTTATTCGCATCATTGTAGTCAAACGATGCCATATCGCGTTTGTCGAAAGAGATATGCACGGTCTCGTTCCCGCCCGGCTGAATGAGAGATGTCTTGGCATATGCCACAAGATTGGCGCTTGCCTTTTCGATCCCGCCGTCAATATAGGGAGGATTATAGTAGACCTCGACAACATCTTTGCCCGCAACCGAACCGTTGTTGGTGACTTTGACATCGAATTCGATCTTGTCGCCGTCCGTCTTTTTCGTGCCCGACACGATCTCCTGCGAGAAGGTCGTATAGGAGAGACCGTAGCCGAAGGGATAGACGACGCCGTTGGTGCGGTTGTAGTAGCGGTCGCTGACGCCCTTGGGCATGTCGTTTCCCTGCTGGGGCTTGGTCTCATCGTAATATTTGACCGTAGCCGCGGTCTCGTAGAACTTATAGCCGACATAGATGCCCTCGGCATAATCTACGCTGTGCATACCGTAACCGCCATTATTGATCAAGTCGTTATGTTTACCGGGGCCGACTTCGTCCAACTGTTCCCCGCTGCCCATATTGACATAGGTGGGATCCTTGGTGAAATCCGCCGCCCATGTGTCGACAAGACGTCCCGAGAAATTGACCGACCCGCTGAGCAAAGAACCGATGGCGAGTAAGCCGTTCTCTCCGGGAAGGCCGACCCAAACAACGGCATCGATATCATCGTCGTCCTCGAGTTCCGCCACTTCGAGCGGCATACCCGTGTTGAGGAGAATAATGATTTTATTGAACTTGCTCTTTGCGTATTTGATGAGTTCTTTTTCGCCCGAGTTGAGTTCAAGATAGTGCTTGACGCCCTGCTGCGTGGAATCAAAGAAGCTCCAATTCCCCCAAACGTCGGAGCCCTCACCGGACTGACGGCTGATCGTAATGATCGCCGCGTCGTTGAAATTGGGAACGCTGCGGTCGGCGATCCTCAGGATGTCGACATTGGGCCCCGCCTTTGTATTGGCGGACTGTTCCTTGGTGTTATTGTCATAGTCTGTCGGATACAGATCATAGAGCCTCTTCACGGCAGGGTTGACATTGAATCCGCTGTCTTGAAGGCCTAGATACATATCCTTGGGGTTGTGGGGCAGAATACCACCCGAACCGCCGTTGCCGCTTCCCCCGATCTCCATGTTGCCGACCACGTTGTCGTTCCACTCATATCTCGTCCATTCGTCGTAAATAGAGTGGTAGACGGTGACATTGCGCTCGTTACGGCCGAGAGGCAGTGCCTTGTCCTTGTTTTTAAGGAGTACGGCGCCCTCTTCGGCGATCTGCAAGTTGAGCTCCTGCATGGCTTGATCGAGGCCGAATTCGCTGTATTCACTGGTAAAATCAGCAGCATCGGCATTGATGGAAGCCATTGTGTTGAAAAAGATCGGTGCTGCAAACGCTGCGCCGAGGGCGATGCCTAACATGCATCTTGCGGTCTTTTTCCGGGTTGGTGAGTTGTGTTTCACTGTCTTCCTCCTAAAAAATTTTTTTATTTTCCTCGGTTCGGACCACAACCAAAAAAAACCAGATTTACCAAAATGTACATGGATTATCCTAATCAATGTACATAACACGAAAATTTGTTTCACAAAAATGAAAAAAAGTAAAAGAATTTGCGTGGAAAGTGTTGACTTTTTCATTTTTCTGTGATAAAATAACTTACGTTGCGAAAATTTGCACACAAAATTGACGCGGATTAGGATAATCCGCGTACACTTTGACGGTTCGCCGTCTTTTTTTATTGCAGAAGCTCCCCGAGGCGGTCCATCATCCTCTGTTTGTGCTCCATGAGACTGTGAATATACCGATTGAGCGTCACGGTGGGGTTTTTGTGGCCCAAGATCTCCGCCAGCGTCCTGACATCCATGCCGCACTCGATCGCGCGTGTCGCAAAGGTGTGCCTGAGCGCGTGGAATCCCCGATGACGGAGATGCAATCTCTTTTGAAGCAAATCGAACGTCCGTTGATAGGAGCGCACGGAGACGGGCTTGTCCCCTCCCACGACGTATCTGCCCCCAACGTCCCGCTTGATGGTTTCCAACACGCCGAGGAGCTGTTGGGGAAGGGGAATAACGCGAACAGAGCTCTCCGTTTTGGGCGATTCCACGATCTGACGGTATCCATTCTGTCCCCATCCGTCATGGCAGGACTTGGTAACGGAGAGGATGCCTGTCGTAAAGTCGATATCGTCCCATGTCAGAGCTAAGAGTTCGCCGATCCGCAGTCCCGTATAGAGACAGAGCAGGATGCCGCCGAGCTTTTCTTTATTCCATTTGAATATATA
>CANREK010000035.1 GCA_947629605.1 uncultured Clostridia bacterium
GTGAGGAGGCCGCGCTCTTCGCCTATGAGCTCTACCGCATGTATATGGGCTACTGCGAGAAGCACCGCCTGCAATGGGATGTCGTCAACCTCAACGAGACGGAGCTCGGCGGCGTCAAGGAGGCCATCGTCAACATCACGGGGAAGGGGGCGTACAAGCGCCTTAAATACGAGAGCGGGGTGCACCGCGTACAGCGTGTTCCCGAGACCGAATCGCAGGGGCGCATCCACACGTCGACCTGCACGGTGGCGGTCCTTCCCGAGGCGGAGGATGTCGAAGTCGAGATCAAGGACGAGGACATCCGCGTCGACCTCTTCCGCAGCTCCGGCGCGGGCGGGCAGAAGGTCAACAAGACGGAGACGGCCATCCGCATCACCCATTTCCCGACGGGCATCGTCGTGACCTGTCAGGATGAACGCAGTCAACTCAAAAATAAGGATAAGGCCTTCCGCGTGCTCAGATCCCGCCTCTACGACTACTATAACAGCCGTGCGGCGGGGGCGGAAGCGGCAAACAGGCGGTCTCTCGTCGGCACGGGGGACAGGAGCGAGCGCATCCGTACCTACAATTTCCCGCAGAGCCGTATCACCGACCACCGCATCGGGCTTTCACTGCACGATATGGAGGGATTTTTGTCGGGCGACCTCGATGAGATGCTCGACGCCCTCGCCCGCCGCGAGACGGAATTGAAACTTGCAGGGGAATAAGAGTTTCGAACATTTCTTTGCTCGGCCCTTGTCTGCCCCCTTTGACGGGGGCGGGCAAGAGAAGGCGGGCGCGGCGATGCCGCGTCAGGTGGGGGTTGCCATCGTGCGGCGTCATGCTGAGCCACGGAATAGGAAACGCAGTCTACGGAAAAGGGTCCGAAGCATCTCGCCGCACAACAGCACTTTTTCGCCCCCGCGAGATTCTTCGGGTTAGGTTCCGTACTCTTTACGGCCCTACGGGCTCAGAATGACGCGGGGCGCTCAGCATGAGCGCACGGCGTGCCGTGCGCCTTTGGTGCGCCACGAGTGTCGCCCCGCCCTTGCATGCCCCCTCCCGAGGAGGGGGGTAGGGGGGTGGGCACCTGTTCCACACCCCCACAAAAACGAAACATATGTTGCAAATTTTATCCAAAAGAGTCAGGACAATTTCACCGTCGTTGACGCTTGCGATCTCGGCAAAGGCGAAGGCGATGAGGGAAGCGGGAGAAAACGTCATCTCATTCAGCGTGGGGGAGCCCGACTTCAACACGCCAAAGGACATCGTTGACGCCGCCAAGGAAGCCCTCGATGAGGGGCAGACCAAGTACACGCCCGCGGCGGGTACTTTGGCGCTTCGTCGTGCAATAAGTGCCAAATTTTTGCGCGACAACGGCCTCAGTTACGACCCCGAGGAGATCGTCGTCTCCAACGGCGCAAAGCATTCGGTGTTCAACGTCTGCTACGCGCTTCTCGACGAGGGAGACGAAGTTGTCATTCCCGCGCCCTATTGGCTCACTTATCCCGAGATCGTCAAGACGCTCGGCGGCGTGCCCGTCATTCTCCATGCGAGAAAGGAGACGGGGTTCAAGATCACGCCCGAAGAGCTCAAAGGCGCCATCACGCCGCGGACCAAGCTCTTCATCTTCAACTCTCCCTGCAACCCCACGGGCGCCGTCTATTCGGAAGGGGAGATACGGGCGCTTGCCGCCGTCTGCGAGGCGGCGGGGATCTGGACGCTCTCCGACGAAATTTACGAAAAACTCATATATGGGGGCGGAAAATCTTTCTCCTTTGCCGCTTCCTCGGCATGGGCGAAGGCGCACACGGTGACGGTGAACGGCGTCAGCAAGACGTACGCCATGACGGGCTGGCGCATCGGCTATCTCGCTGCTCCCAAAGAGGTCGCCGCGGCCATCGCTTCCTTCCAATCGCACGCGACGAGCAATCCCAACTCCATCGCCCAAGCGGCGGCGCTTCATGCGCTGTCGTCGCCCGATGAGACGGTGGATTCCATGGTTTCCGTGTTTGCGGCGCGGCGGAAGGCCATGCTCGGGCGCATCGCAAAGATGAAGGGCGTCTACTGTGTCGAGCCCGACGGGGCGTTCTACGGCATGCTCGTCGTCGGCGGCATGTACGGAAAGAGCTTTCGCGGCAGAAAAATTCTGAACTCTTCCGACTTCGCCGAGGCCCTTCTCGAAGGCGCCAAGGTCGCCGTCGTGCCCGGGGCGGCGTTCGGCGCGGACGACTGCGTGCGGCTCAGCTATTCCCTCTCCATGGAAGATCTGCAAGAGGGCCTCGACAGGATCGACGCCTTTTTGGGGGAACTTTGCGGGGATGAAAAATAATTTCGTCAATTTTTCGGGAAACCCTTGAAATTTTATCAGGAATTTGTTAGAATATAACTGTAAAACTATGTCGCCGAAAGGCAGGAGGACACCATGATTTCCATTATTTGCGGACCCAAGGGCAGCGGAAAGACCAAGAGGATCATCGATCTCGCGAATGCCGCCGTCGAGACGGCCAAAGGGCACCTCATCTTTATCACCGACACCAAGAGATACATGTATGATTTGAAGCGCGAGATCCGCTTTATCGACGTCAACGATTACGCCGTTGCGGGCGTGGAAGCGCTCAGCGGGTTCATCCGCGGCGCGATCGCGGGTTCCTACGACAATGAATATATCTTTGTGGACGGTGTTGCCCGCGTCGCCGGCAAACCGCTCTCCGAGATGGCCCAGCTGTTCTATATTTTGGAAAAGGTGTCCGAACTTCGCAGCATCAAGCTCTACGTCACCTGCTCCTGTGCGGAAGAGGAACTTCCCGACTATCTGAAAAAATATCTGTGATTTCGGCTTGCGGCCTCTCTTGAAGTGGGCCGCTCGCTTTCAAAATAGCGTACATGGTACCGTTCCGCACCTGCGGGACGGGCTATGCATGGAAAAAAGAAGGTAACTATGAGGTTTATCAGCACGCGCGGAAAGGAATCGGTCACGGGCGCAGAGGCGGTCGTGCGGGGCTCGGCGGGGGACGGCGGTCTGTTCGTTCCCGAATTTTTCCCTGCCGTTTCGGCCGAGGAGATCGAACAGCTGTGCGCCATGGATTATCCCGAGCGTGCCGCCTTCCTTCTCTCAAAATACTTTGACGAATACGACGGCGAGGAACTGCTCTCGGCCTGCCGCGAGGCGTATGCCAAGTTCGAGGGCGGAGACGCCGCGCCGCTCCTCCGCATGGATAACGGCATGTACATGCTCGAACTCTTCCACGGGCCCACCTGTGCCTTTAAGGACATCGCCCTCACCCTCATGCCCTATCTGCTCAAAAAGGGGTGCGAGATCGCGGGCGTCAAGGAGAACATTCTCATCCTCACCGCCACGAGCGGCGACACGGGCAAGGCCGCGCTCGAAGGCTTCCGCGAACGCGAAGGCGTCAAAATTTGCGTCTTTTATCCCGAAGAGGGGGTCAGCAAGATCCAAAAACTGCAAATGTGCACGACGGAGGGGGACAATGTCAACGTCGTCGCCGTCAGGGGCAATTTCGACGACTGCCAAAAGGCCGTCAAGGCCATCATGAATTCCCCCGAAAAGAGGGAAGAGATCGCAAAGAAGGGCTACCTTCTCTCCTCGGCCAACTCCATCAACATCGGAAGATTGCTTCCGCAGGTCGTCTATTATTTCTCCGCTTACTGCGATCTTTTGACTTCCGACCAGATCAAGGCGGGGGACAAGGTCAATTTCGCCGTGCCCACGGGCAATTTCGGCAACATTCTCGCGGGGTACTACGCAAAACGCATGGGGCTCCCTGTCGGGACGCTCGTCTGCGCTTCCAACAAGAACTGCGCCCTCACCGACTTTTTCAAGAGCGGGTCCTACAACGTCAAGCGGCCCCTCTTCAAGACGATGTCGCCCTCGATGGATATCGTCGTCTCTTCCAATCTGGAACGCCTCATCTTTGAACTTTCGGGCAGGGATACCGAGCTCACCGCAACGCGCATGCGCTCTCTTGCCGAGACGGAAAAGTACTCGCTGCGGGCGGAGGAAGTCAAGGAGATGCAGTCGATGTTCTATGCGGGCTGTACCAATGAATCGGACACCGTGGAATGCATCTACGACTTCTTTATGGACTACGGCTACCCCATGGATACGCATACGGGGGTCGCGATGAGCGTTGCTTCCCGCTACGAGGCGATGATCGAAGAGGACAAGGATGCCGAAAAGCGGCCCATGGTCGTGCTCTCCACGGCAAGCCCCTATAAGTTCCCGCAGGATATCCTGTATGCCCTGACGGGGAACGACGTCAAGGATTCGTACAAGGGCATCAAGCGCATCCATCTTCTCACGGCGATGAAGGTGCCCGAACCCCTCAAAGAGATCCGCTACAAGACGCCGCGGTTTAAGACCGTCGTCTCCTGCGGAAAGATCTATGACGAAGTGTTGAAATTCATAAATTGAGCAATAACTCTCAAATTTTTGCCGTTTTCCCCCGACTTTCGGGGGATTTTTTATGAATTGAAAATGAGCGCCCCGCGCTCATGCTGAGCGTACGCGAAGCATCCCGGCAAACCTACGGAAGCAGTTCCCGCCCCGCGTCATTCTGAGCCCGTAGAGCCGTAAAGAGTACGGGGGCAATTCCGCCCCGTGCGCGTTCTATTCACATCCAAGCACGGCACGAGCGCCGCTTTTGGCGCGAAGTTAGAATCTCGCGGGGCGAATACGAGCATCTGTGCGGCGAGATGCTTCGGACACTCTTCCGTAGACTGCGTTCTTGCTCCTCAGCTCAGCATGACGCCGCACCATGCGGGACGCAGACAGACGAGTGGATAAAAACGACTTCAAACACGATTTTTTCAATTTTTCACAACACATTCGCATCGGGGCGTTGATTTTTGCGGGAGAATATGGTATAATTTCCCTGTATCGAACTTTTCGGGGGCAGATATGGAGAAAAAGGTCATCTATTCGGCGGTCCAACCGAGCGGCAATCTCACCATCGGCAACTATCTCGGCGCTATCCGTAATTGGGTGAAGATGCAATCGGAATACGACTGCTTTTACGCCGTCGCCAACATGCATGCCATCACGGTGAAGCAGGAGCCCGCGGAGCTCAGGCGCCGCACGCTCGAACTCGCCGCACTCTACATCGCCTGCGGGATCGACCCCGAGCAGTGTGCGCTCTATGTGCAATCCCATGTGCCCCAGCATGCGGAACTCTGTTGGGTACTCAACACCATCGCCTACGTCGGCGAGATGTCCCGCATGACGCAGTTCAAGGATAAGTCTCAAAAACATGCCGAAAATATCAACATGGGGCTCATGGATTATCCCGTGCTCATGGCGGCGGATATTCTCCTTTACGGGGCGCAGTGCGTGCCCGTCGGCGCCGACCAAAAACAGCATGTGGAGATCGCCCGCGACCTCGCCATCCGCTTCAACAACCGCTACGGCGAGACCTTTGCGGTGCCCGAGCCTCTCATCTTAAAGGGCGGAGCAAAGATCTCTTCCTTGCAGGACCCCACAAAGAAGATGTCAAAGTCGGACGAAAATCCCAACGCTTCCGTCTTTTTGGCGGACGACCGCGACACCATCATCCGCAAGTTCAAACGCGCCGTCACCGACAGCGACAATGCGATCAGGGCCTCGGACGACAAGCCAGGCATCACCAATCTTCTCAACATCTACTGCGCCTTCCGCCCCTGCACCTTGGAGGAAGCCGAGCGGGAATTCGAGGGGAAGGGGTACGGCGACTTCAAACTTGCCGTCGGCGAGACCGTCGCAGACGCCCTTGCGCCCATACAGGAGGCGCAGAAAAAGCTCCTTTCCGACAAGACCTATCTTGCCGAGATCTTAAAGGGCGGCGCGGAGAAAGCCTATAAGGCCGCACGGCGCACCCTCTCCAAGGTCTATCGCAAGATCGGCTTTTATCAGGGGGAATGATGTTCGGCTACGTTCGTTACGATACGCCCTATCTCTACATCAAGGATCTCACGCTCTACCGCGCCGTCTACTGCGGTCTCTGCAAGGGCATCGGGGAGAGCTGCGGCCAGCGCGCTCGGCTCGGACTTACCTATGATGTGGCATTTCTCTCGGCGATCCTGCATAACATTGCGGGGATAGACTTTACAATAGAGAAAGAGGGCTGCTTCGAGCACCGCATCCGCAAGCGGCCCATTGCCAAGACGGACGAGATGACGCGGGCGCTCGGGGCCGTCAACACCGCCCTCGCCTACTACAAACTGACCGACGACATCCGTGACGGCGGCGGGGGAAGGGCCAAGCGGCTGCTCTTCAAAAAGGGATTCAAGCGGGCGAAGAAGAGTTATCCCGCGCTCGTCGGTATTCTCGACGCCTATATGACGGAACAGGCGGCGGCGGAGAAAAAGGGCGCTTCCCCCGACAGCGCCGCGGAGCCCTCCGCGCAGATGATGAAAAAGCTCACCCATGCGCTCTTAAAAGAGAAGGCGACGGATGCGACGGATATGCTCTTTTGGTATCTCGGGAAGTGGGTCTACCTCATCGACGCGCTCGACGATCACGACAAGGACCTCAAAAAGGGGCGCTTCAATCCCTTTGTCGAGAGCTATGGGGCATCGAGCCGTGAGGAACTCATGAAGTTGCACGGCGATGAGGTAACCTTTCTCTTCGATTCCCTCTTCTACGGCATGCGGGAACAACTTGCAAACATCGAATTTCCCTTCAACCGCGACCTCACGGACAACGTGCTCCTTCGGGGCATTCCCAACGAGACCAAGCGGGTGCTCTGCGGGCAGAAAAAGGGAAAAGAAAAATTAAACGGAGTAAAATAAGGAACATGGATCGCGAAAATTACGAACTTTTGGGTCTCAACGAGAACGCAACCGATGAGGAGATCAAGGAAGCGTACGAGAGATTAAAGGCCAAATACGACAAGGAGAAGTGGGAGGACGGCGAAGTCGGCACCAACGCCGCGCGGATGCTCACCAAGATCGGCGCCGCCTACCGCGAGATCATGGAGGAGCGGCGGGAACAGCAGCGTGCGAGCCAAAATCCCTTTGAATCGGTGCGCGAGGCCATCCGCCGCGGGGATATCTCCAAGGCGCAGTCCCTGCTCGACGAATTCAACGAGAGGAGCGCCGAGTGGCACTATCTCCAATCGGTCGTGTACTATAAAAAGAATTGGATGAACGAGAGCAAGAAACAGCTCGAGATCGCCATGCAGATGGACCCCGCCAATCAAAAATATCGCGAGGACTATCAAAAACTGTCCGCCCGTGCCGATTACAGGACGCAGACGGGCGGGGCGGCGAACGTCGATCCCGATCCCGCGGACGACAGGCAGATGGGGGGCAACGAGTGCATCAGCATGTGCAACGCATGTGCCTGCATGAGCTGTCTCTATAACTGCTGCTATTGTTGCAGATGAAAAGGTCCTCTCAAAGCTATCAGATCGCGCTCACGGCCATCGCCGTCGCCTTTGCGGCGGGAGCGCTCACGCTCGGGACCTATGTGGATGTCTTGCTCGGCGCGGGGTACGTCATCGCCGTGTTTGCGCTCATGGCGCCCCTCGCCAAGGACTATCTCTGGGGCGCGTCTCTGGGATTTTTGGCGGTCTTGCTCCTCACATTTCTCTTTTGCGGATTCTCCTTTCTCACCCTCGTGCCGTATGCGGTCTTTTTCGGTCTGCATCCCATCGTCAACTATCTGCAAAGGAAATATGTGAAGAAGCGGCCGCTGTTTTTGTTGTGCGAAGGGGGGAAGGCCATTTGGTTCGACCTTGCCATGTGGCTCAGCTTCCATCTCCTTGCGGGGGTGCTCGGCTTTACGGAGGCCTTTTGGTACGATACCGTCATACGATATTTCTTTTTGATACTCTTTGTCGGCGGAACGCTCATCTTTTTTGTGTACGACGCCGTCGTATTCTACGCCCAGCGGTGCGTGAACGCCGTCATGCGGCGGTTGAGGAAATAACATGCAGAAAAACGATTTGATCGAAGTGCGGTGCGAGGGGCTCGGCTCCAACGGCGAGGGGATCGCAAGATGCGACGGGGTGACGGTGTTTGTGCCCTGTTTTCTCCCCGGGGAGAAGGCGAGCGTGCGCATTCTCAAAGTCAAGGACACCGTCGCCTACGGCAAGGTGGAGGAACTTCATGTCCCCGCCGAGGACCGCGTGCGCCCCAAGTGCCCCGTCTTTGCCCGCTGCGGCGGCTGTCAGTTGCAGCACATGCGCTACCGCTCCCAGCTCAGATTCAAGACGGAGCTCGTCAAGACCGCCCTCAAAAAGATCGCCGGCATCGATGCGGATGTCTCGCCCTGCGAGCGCAGCGAAAAGGAGTATGGCTATCGCAACAAATTGCAGCTCCCCATCGGCGTCGCGGGCGGTGAAAATGCCGTCGGCTTCTACGCCGAACGCACCCACCGCATCGTCAGGACGGAGGAATGTCCCATTCACCCCGCTTGGTCCAAGGACCTCATCGCCGCCGTCTATAAATTTATGGAGAAATGCGGGCTCGACGGCTACGACGAGGAGACGGGCAAGGGACAGATCCGCCATCTCATTGTCCGTGAGATCAAAAATAAATTCCTCGTCATCCTCGTGACGACGGAGGAGATCAAGGGCATCGACTACCTGTATTATCTGCTCGACGGGATCTTCCCCGAGTATTCCTTCTTTTTGAGCATCCATACGGCAAGGGACAACGTCGTCTTAAAGGAGCCCCCGCGCCTCTTGCGGGGCAAACCCTTCTACGAGGGGACGGAGGGGGACATCGTGTTCGAGGCGGGCGCTTCCACCTTTTTGCAGGTCAACGAGGGGGTGCGGGGCAAGCTGTACGAGAGGGTCGTGTCGCTCTTTTCGGAAGAGGACACCGTCGTCGATTGCTACGCGGGCGGCGGACTTCTCACGGCCATGCTCGCGCGGAAGTGCAGGCGGGCGTACGGCATCGAAGTCGTGCCCGAGGCCAGCGCCTGTGCCGACAGCCTCAAAGTTAAAAATTGCCTCGATAATATGATCAATGTCTGCGGAAAGGTCGAGGAGAAACTTCCCGAGATTTTGGAGAAAGAGGGGGATGCCGCCCTGCTCTTTGATCCGCCGCGGGCGGGGGTGGATCGGAAGATCTTGAAGGGGGTCCTCGGACATGGTCCCCGCAAAATCGTTATGATCTCCTGCGATCCCTCCACTTTGGCCCGCGATTTGGGCATTTTGACGGGAAAACTCACCGAAAATGAGAACGGAGAGCTCGTCAAGACGGAAAATGGGGGCACCATGTACGAGATCTCCCTCATACAGCCCTTTGATATGTTCCCCCAAACCCGCCATGTTGAGACGTTGGTGGAATTGGTCCGCGCGGAATGAGGGGTATTGCTCTCGCCCCCTCCATGGGAGGGGGATGTCGCGCAAGCGACAGGGGGTGGGTCACTATTTGGAATACGTTGCCCACCCCCCTACCCCCCCTCCTCGGGAGGGGGCAGAATGACGCGGGGCGGAGTAGCATGAGCGCGGCGGCGGGCGAATGTCGCTGCGGGGTTCTTGCAAGTCCTATTCCGCAATGTCCAAATAAATTGTTGCAAAATTGCGCAGACTGTGGTATAATTCGGGAAAACTATTCAGGTGGAGAGAAGCATGCAAAACGTCATTCAAGTCACAAAAGATCTCTACTATCTCGGCGGAAACGACAGACGTCTCGCCCTGTTCGAGAGCGCCTTTCCCATTCCCCGCGGGGTCAGCTATAATTCCTACCTCTTGACCGACGAAAAGACGGTTCTATTTGACACCGTCGACAGCGCCGTGAGCGAGCTCTTCTTGGAGAATCTCGCATATGCTCTCGGCGGAAGAAAGCTCGATTATCTCATCGTTCATCACATGGAGCCCGACCATTCGGCGAGCTTTTTCAGGGTCATCGAGACCTATCCCGATGTCATGGTCATCACCAATCAAAAGGTCGCCATGATGCTCAAAAATTACTTTCCCTTCTCGGGCAAGAACGTCCGTCTCGTCAAGGAAGGGGACAGTCTGAATGTCGGAAAACGCAACATATGTTTCGTTTTTGCGCCCATGGTGCACTGGCCCGAGGTCATGATGAGCTATGTCGAGGGGGACGGGATCCTCTTCTCTGCCGATGCGTTCGGCACGTTCGGCGCGCTCGGCGGGAGCATCTTTGCCGACGACCTTCCCTTTGAGCGGGACT
>CANREK010000036.1 GCA_947629605.1 uncultured Clostridia bacterium
AGTATGATATAGAAAAAGGAGCAAATTATGGAATACAAAGAGTACACGCTCACGGGGGCGGAAGAGCTCGAAAATACAGAGCTCACGCTCGCAAGAGACGTAGTGACATTGGAGGGCGAAACTTCCTCCGACGTGCCCGCATCTAACGACGACGGCAACAAGGGCGGATTCAATTGGGCATTCCCGATCATCATCGTAGTCGTCTTTGTCATGATCATTGCGTGGTTCCTTCTCTCGGGGAGGAAGAACAAGTCGGGTGAAAAGGAATATCTCGAATCCCTCGACGCCATCCGCCCCGGCAACAAAGTGACCTCGCGCGGCGGCATCTGCGGCATCGTCGTGGAAGTCTGCGACGACAACACGGTCATTCTCGAAACGGGCAGCGAGGCCTCGGGCAAATCCCGCGTCAAGCTCATGAAGGAATGCATCTACGAGACGGACGCCAAGGGCCCCACGCAGATCGCAAGGGAGGAGGCCGAACTTCGCCGCAAGCAGGAAAAAGAGGCCAAGGCGGCCGCAAAGAATGCCAAAAAAGAGGGGCTCCCTCCGCCGACGGAAGCCGAAGATGCTCCCGCCCCCGCGCTTCCCGAGGAAAAACCCGAAGAGCTTGATGGGGACAACAAGGAATAAGCCAAACTTTCTCCGCATACCTTACGGTGTGCGGAGGTTTTTTATGGACAGGGAATTTGTGCTCAAAACGGTGAAACAGCTCTTCTTTGCGGCGCTCTTCGGCGCGGTGTTCTCCCTCGTGTGCCTTGCGGTGGCGGCGCTCTTCGTCAAGAATTTTTCCACGCCGCAGGCGGGCGTTTCGGCCATCAATTGGAGCGTGAAGTGCGTGGCGGCCTTTCTCGGGAGTGCTCTCTTCGTGCGGGGAGAGCGGGCGCTCTTCAAGGGCGCGGGCGCGGGGGCGCTCTTTGTCGTTCTCACGATGTTTCTCTTCGCCGTCATCGGCGGCGGACTGCACCTCGACGGATTTTTCGTGCTCGAACTCATCGTCTGCGCCATTTTGGGGGGCGCGGGCGGACTTCTCGGCGCGAAATTGCGGAAAGCGTGAAAAAATACTTGCAAATTTCCCCGCTTGGTTGTATAATAGAGAAAAATCCCATAAAGCGAGGAAAACTTTTATGATCAAGACCATCGCAAAACCTCAGGAAAAGAAGGTCACGGGCTGCGGAGAATGCAGAAGCACCTGCCAATCGGCCTGCAAAACCAGCTGTACCGTCGGCAACCAATCCTGCGAACGCGTCACGAGAGAGCAAAAGATCGACGAGCAGAAATAATCATACGCAGCACATAAAAAGCGGCGCAAAGCGTCGTTTTTTTTCGGTATTATGATCCACGTATTCAACTATCACAACGACTACTACGTCTATGACAGCGGCAGCGGAAGTCTGCACGCGTGCGACGAGAGGACGGCAAAATATCTCTCGGGCGAGCCCATCGAGCTCACCGACGAGGAACTCAAAGACGTGCTCGACCTCAAAGAGGCGGGCCTCTTGGATGCCCCCGAGACGACGGCGCGGCCCATCAAGAGCCATGAAGTCAAGGCGCTGTGTCTGCATATCTGCCACGACTGTAACCTTCGCTGCAAATACTGCTTTGCGGACGAGGGCGCTTACCATGCCAAGCGGGAGATGATGCCCTTTTCGGTCGCCAAGGCCGCCATCGACTTTCTCCTCAAAGAGAGCGGAAAGCGCAAGGTGCTCGAAGTGGACTTTTTCGGCGGCGAACCGCTCATGAATCTTCCCGTCATCAAGGAGACGGTGTATTACGCCAAGGCAGAGGCCGCCAAGCTCGGCAAGAGGTTTTTGTTCACGACGACGACCAATGCCCTCCTGCTCGACGACGAGACCGTCAAATTCTTCAACGAGGAGATGGAGAACGTCGTGCTCTCCCTCGACGGCAGAAAGGAAGTCAACGATGCCGTGCGGAAAACCGTCAACGGCAAGGGGAGCTTCGACGCCGTCATCGAAAAGATCAAAAAATTTGTCCGCGCGAGAGGGGACAAGCACTACTATGTGCGCGGCACCTTCACGGCAAAGAACCTCGATTTTTCCAAGGATGTGCTCTTTTTGGCCGATCAAGGCTTCGATTCTCTCTCGGTGGAACCCGTCGTCACGGACATTCCCGAGCTCGAAATCAAAAAGGAGCATCTTCCCGTCATCGAAGAGGAGTACGACAGGCTCTGCGATGCGTACATCGAGCGGGAGAAAGAGGGGAAAGGCTTCAACTTTTTCCACTTCAACGTCGACCTCGAAGGGGGTCCCTGCCTCGAAAAGCGGGTCTCGGCGTGCGGCGCGGGGAACGAGTACTTCTCCGTGGTGCCGAGCGGCGACATCTACCCCTGCCATCAATTCGCGGGGGAGGCGCAGTGGAAGATGGGCAACGTGTTTGAGGGCAAGCTCGACCCCGAAAAGAGGGCGCTCTTTGCCGAGAGCTGTCTCTTCACGCGCAAGAAGTGCGGGGACTGTTTTGCAAAGTTTATCTGCTCGGGCGGATGCAATGCAAACAACTATCATTTCAACGGGGACATCAACGATCCCTACGAAATGACCTGCGCCATGATGAAAAAGCGGATCGAGTGCGCCCTGCGCGTTCTCGCTGCCCGCAAAATCAAAGAAATTTAGACGAAATTTGAGAAAATGCTTGCAATTCGGCTTGACGATACTTTGCATTTCAGATATAATGGTACTTAGCAGAATTTCCAAAGAACTTTCGGGCGGGCTATGCCCGTGTTCGAAATAGGAGGAGGCAATGAGCAAAATCAAATCGGCTATCTGTCTGACGCTTATGACGCTGCTGATCGCCGGGCTGTGCTTTATATGTTTCGTCTCGTTTGGTCTGCCGAACGGGATCGATACCTATAATTCCATTCTCACCATGACGGAGAAGGACGCAGACCTCGGGATGCGGTACGGCGGATCGGAAGACATGAGTGGCAGATATTTGGGCGGCGGATATTCCGCAGTCTATTATCCCGAGGGCGTCATCTCTGCGGAGGAATACGACACGACCCTCAACGGGATGGAAAACGATGCGGACAAGCAGGCGGAGTACAAGGACCGCTATGCCAAAGTCGGCAACCTTTATTTCGATACGGATGAGATCAAAGTGACGGACGGCAAGCCCGACGAAGCGTTCGAGGCGCAGTTCCAAAGCGCGGTCGATCTCTTCACGGCAAGATACGAAGCGCTTCATCTCGAAGATTTCCGCGTCAGCGTGTTCGACGGCTACGCCGTGCGCGTGTTTGTCGGCCGCAACGATACCGCTGCATTTACGCCTCTTTCCTATACGGGTGAGTTCTCCGTGAAGTACGGCAGCGATTCCGACAGCGCAACGACGATCATGCCCGAGCGCGGCAAGAGCATCAACGACTATGTCAAGGGTGCGCATGCCTCCTCGCTCGCGGGAAATCACGCCGTCGTCATCGACTTCACCAAAGAGGGGAGAGAAGCCCTCGCCAAGGCCTCGGCGGGCGCGGCGGATTCCTCCGCAACGGCCTTCTTCTGCGTCGGCGACAACGATGCGTTGCAGCTCACCGTCGACACGCAGATCGACGAAAAGAGCCTGTCGATCACGAGCACATCCTTCACCGATATCTCCGCAAAGACTTCGGCCGCCCTCATCGATACGGCGGTCAACGGCGCAAAGACGGAGCTCAGCTTCACCGTGGAGGACACGGCGGGATATCACGGGCTCTACGGCGAGAACGCCCTCCTTTGGATGTACGTCGTGTTCGGCGTGGCCTTCCTCGCGATGATGGTGTTCTTCTTCGTGAGATATCATCTCCTCGCCTTTGCCCATCTCTACACATATCTCCTGTTCCTCTGCGGAACGGTGCTCTGTGTGTGGGCGATCCCGTTCCTCACGCTCAGCGTCGAGACGTTCATCGCCTTCATGCTCACCTCCGTGCTCCTCTCGGTGAGCGATGCCGTCACCTTTGAAAAGGCACGGGCGGAATTCGCAACGGGCAAGACGATGGCATCCTCCGTCAAGACGGGGTACTCCAAGTGTTTCTGGAATCTCTTCGACGTGCACATCGTGCTCGCGCTTGCGGGATTCTTCACCTTCTTCGTGGCACTGCCTTCTCTGAGCTCCTTCGGCTTCCTGTTCGGGCTCACGACGGTGTTCTCGGGGCTCGGTGCGCTCCTCGTGAGCCGCTTCAATTGGGCGATCCTCATGGCATATACTCCCAAGAAGGGCGCCTTCTGCAACTTCAAGAGGGAGGAAACCGAAGATGAATAAGTTAGCACCTTGGAAACGGCTTCCCATTTGGCTCGCGATCTCCGCAGTCGTCATCATCGCAGGGATCATCCTGATGGCGCTCCTCGGATTCAACAATGCGGCCGAAAAGCCCGAAAATACCAAGTACGAAGTTGAATACAACATCGTCGTCATCAACGATGAGGACATGCAAAACAGCATCAAGGCCTCCTGCGAAGAGGTGTTCAAGAACAACCACCTCAGCGTCGCCGATTTCCAGACGGCGCAGGGCACGGGCGAAACGCAGGACCGCAACGCCTTCATTTACACCTTCACGGGGGAAGTCTCCGCGGAGACGCAGGCCAAGGTCAAGAGCGAAGTCGACAGCAAACTCGCCGCAAATACAAATCTTACGGACCTTGCCGATGTCTACACGACATGGCATACCGAATCGCTCACGTCGGCAGTCGATTATGTTTGGCGCGGCGCCATCGCCGTCGGAGTCGTCGCGGCGCTCATCTATCTCGGGATCCGCTTCGGCGTCGGCTGTGCGCTCACGGGACTTGCGATCTCCCTGCACGACGCGCTCTTCACGCTTGCCGTGCTCGCGATCGCACGCATTCCCGTCTATGCGGCGGCGCCCGTGTGGTACGCGGCGGCGGCAGCCCTTTTGTCCCTTGCATTCTGGCTCATCCACTGCATCAAGCTCCGCACCCTCAAAAAGGAATCGCAGGTTCCCCTCGATGCGGACACCGCCGTGGAGACGGGCTATGCGGGTGCATGGAAGTGGGTCGCCGTCTCGGCGGGGCTCGTCGCGGTCGTTGTGCTCCTCACGGGGCTCATTGCAACGGCGGGCGTAAGGACCATGGCTCTGCCTCTCCTCATCGCGGTCGTTGCAGCCGCATATTCCAACCTGCTTCTCGGCCCCGCGATCCATCTGCACGTCAGACGTGCGTTCGACAAACTCTCGCGCGGCAATAAATTGAAGTACGTCGGCAAGGAAAAGAAAGCCGACAAGTAATTTGGCGAAACATTCGGCGGCGGGAAAACATCCCGCCGCTTTCCGTAATCGATATGAAACGTCTTGTCCGGGAATACCAATTCTCTCCCGAACAACTGAATACCGTGAAAGAGCTTGCCGCAAGGCTCTCTCTCACCGAGACGACCGCCTCGCTCCTCTTTGCCCGCGGCATGGACACCGAGGAGAAGATGCTCTCCTTTCTCTCTCCGGGGAAGGAGCACTTCCTCTCGCCCTTTTTGATGCAGGGCATGCGGGAGGCGGTCTCTCTCATCACGCGGGCGAGGGACGAGGGTTGGAACGTGGCGATCTTCGGCGACTACGACGCGGACGGCATCGGCGCCTGCGCGATTCTTTCGCGTGCGCTCAGGGCATTCGGCATCGAACCCTATCTCTATGTCCCCGAGCGGGCGGACGGGTACGGCCTCAGCGTGGGCGCCGTCGATCGCATCTTTGACGAATTCCTGCCCGACCTCTTCATCACCGTCGACTGCGGGATCTCGGGCGCAGACGTCGTGGAATACATCAAGGAGCAGGGCGCCTACGTCATCGTCACCGACCACCACGAGCTCCCCGAACGCCTTCCCGACTGCATCGTCGTCAACCCCAAACTGCACGACGATTACCCTTACGACAACCTCTGCGGCGCGGGCGTTGCCTTCAAGCTCGCCTGTGCGCTCCTCGGAGAGAAGGCATATGCCTATTTGGACTTTGCGGCGCTCTCCACCGTGGCGGACAGCGTGCCGCTCCTCGGCGAGAACCGCGACATCGTGGCGGAAGGGCTCAAACTCGTGCGCAAGAGCCCCCGCCCCGCCTTTGAGGCGCTCATGCAGAAGTCGGCGGAGGAGGCCACGGCGCAGACGTTCGCCTTCACCCTCGCCCCGCGCATCAACGCCGCGGGAAGGATGGGGGACGCCCGTGCGGCGCTCCGCCTCTTCACGACGCAAGAGGAGGAAGAGATCCCTCTCCTTGCCGAAAAACTCAACTTATATAACGCCGAACGCCAGCGCTGCTGTGACGAACTCTATGCGCAGGTGTCGGCTTCGGCACGAAAAGAGGGGGCGTACGGCAACGTCATCATGCTTGCGGGCGAAGATTGGAACGCCGGCTTTGTCGGCATCGTCGCCGCCCGCGTCGTCGAGGAATTCTCCCGCCCCGCGCCCCTCTTCGTCAAGAACGGAGACACCCTCAAAGGCAGTGCGAGGAGCATCGAATCGGTCAACATCTTCGAGGCGCTCAAAGCGTGCTCGGAGTACATCGAGGAATTCGGCGGCCACGCACAGGCGGCGGGCATCAACGTCAAAGAGGAGAATTTCGAAAAGCTCAAACATGCGCTCAATGAGTACATCGGCACGCACTATACGCGGGAGGAGTTCGAACCCGTTCTGCCCATCTGCGAGGCGGGGGAGGATCCCCAGCGTCTCGCCCGCGAGATCGAGCGCCTCGAACCCTTCGGCATCGGCAACAAGAGGCCTCTCTTTGCCATACGGGCGGGAAAGGTGGACGCAAGCCCCGTCAAGGCGGCCTCGCCGCACATCTCTTTCCCCTTGGGCGGGCTCTCGTTCATGTACTTCGGCGGCGTCAAGGACTTAAAACTTCTGCGCAGTGACATCCGCAAGACCATTGTGTTTGAATATAATCTATCGGTGTTCCGCGGCAGGGAATACTTAAAGGGGTTTGTCCGCGCCGTCTCTTCGGACGGAATGAGCGGAAAACAGGTCGAGCTCGACGCCTTCGAGGCCCAGCTCCGCACCCTCGGCCTTCCCCCCGACGGCGAGAAGATGACGACGGAGGCGCTCAACGCACTGCTTTCCGAGAAGTTGAACAGCTGTCCCTACGGGCTCGCGGCGGTCTGCTTCTCCCGCAGGACGCTCGCCGCCTTCCCCGTGTTACAGGGATTGCCCGTCGACGTGTTCCGCCTCTCCTCCGCCGACGTCGGCAACGTCGTCTTGTATGCGCCCGAGGAGGGGGTCGATCTCTCCTCGTATCGCGACATCGTCTTTTTGGATGCGCCCGCGGGCGTCTCGTGCGTCACGGGAGGGGCAAAACTGTACTATAACTGCGAAATTTGCGGGTATGAAGCGCTCAAAAACAGCAACGTGGAGCGGGAAGAGCTCTTAAAGATCTTCGCCGCGGTCAAGGCGGGGAATTTGAGGGGCGACACGCTCGCAGAGGCCGCATCTTCCTGCCGCGGGCTGGGATTCGGGGAGGAACAGCTTCTCTTTGCGCTCACCGTGTTCGAACAGCTCGGGCTCATCGTGCTCGACGGCGGCGCCGTGCGCACCGTCAGAGGGGAGAGAAAGGACCTCAACGATTCATCCATCTATACGGCAGCAGTTCGCATGAAGGGGGAGTAATATGGAACCCATCCTCATGAAAATCTACGAATATTACAGCGGAGAGGACAGAGAGATGTTGCTCCGCGCCTTTACGTTTGCCTCCAACGCCCACAAGGACCAGAAGCGGGCGTCGGGGGAGCCCTACTTCATCCACCCCTGCGCCGTTGCAGAGATCTTAGTGGACCTCGGGCTCGACGCCGCGACCATTGCGGGGGCGCTTCTGCATGATGTCATCGAGGACACGCCCGCGACCGAAGAGGACATCCGCCGCGAATTCGGCGAGGAGGTCCTGACGCTCGTGTCGGGCGTCACCAAGCTCGACAAGATCGTCTTTAAGTCGCAGGAAGAGGAGGAAGCCGAGAACTTCCGCAAGATCTTCATCGCGATGGCCAAGGACATCCGCGTCATCATCATCAAGCTCGCCGACCGTCTCCACAACATGCGCTCGCTCAACTTCCTCTCCAAGGATCGCCAGCAGAAGATGGCGCAGGAGACGCTCGATATCTATGCGCCCATTGCGGGGAGGCTGGGTATCAGTCAGGTGAAGTGCGAGCTCGAAGATCTCTGCCTCAAATATTTGGACCCCGAGGCGTTTGAATTCCTCGTGGAGAACATTCATCAAAAACTCGAAGAGCGCAACCGCTTTGTGGACTTCGTCGTCGAGGAGATCAACGCCATCTTGCAGGAATCGAACATCTCGGGCGAGGTGTTCGGCCGCCCCAAGCACTTCTATTCCATCTATAAAAAGATGAAAACCAAGGGCAGGACGCTCGACCAGATCTACGACCTCACGGCGCTGCGCGTCATCGTGGGGACGGTGGACGAGTGCTACGAGGTCATGGGCAAGATCCACATGAAGTGGAAGCCCGTGCCGGGGCGCATCAAGGACTATATCGCGACGCCCAAGCCCAACATGTATCAATCACTGCACACGACGGTCGTCACCAACTTCGGCCAGCCCTTTGAGATCCAGATCCGCACCGAGGAGATGCACCGCACGGCGGAATACGGTATCGCCGCGCATTGGAAATATAAGGAACACCGCGACAACGAGACGTCGCTCGACCAGCGCATCTCGTGGATCCGCGAGATGATGGACTTGCAGGGGGGATTCCGCGACTCCAAGGAATTCATGAACAGCGTCAAGGAAGAGCTCTATTCCAACGAGCTCCTCGTGTTCACCCCGCACAGTAAGGTCATTTCTCTGCCCGAAAAGGCCACGCCCGTGGACTTTGCCTATGCCATCCACTCCGAGGTCGGCAACCGCTGTACGGGCGCCAAGGTCAACGGCAAGATCGTGCCGCTCGATTCCACCTTGGAGCTCGGCGACGTCGTGGAGATCATCACGTCTCCGACGAGCAAGGGCCCCTCGCGCGATTGGCTCAAATTCGTCAAATCTCCCTCGGCGCGGGCGAAGATCAAGTACTTTTTCCGCAAGGCGATGCGGGAGGACAACATCAAGCTCGGCAGGACCATGCTTGAAGATTTTGCAAAGCGCAAGGGGTATCAACTTTCGGAAATTCTCACCCCCGACAGCTTCAAAAAGATCTCCGAGAAGTTCTCCTTCGACACGCAGGATGAAATGTTCTCGGCCATCGGCTTCGGCGCCGTCTCCACGTCGCAGATCTATTTTAAGCTCGTCGATTACTTCCGCAAAGAGGTGCCGCTGCCCGTCTTACAGCCCTTTAAGGAGAGGAATGCCAAGGGCACGGTCACGATCAAGGGCATGACGGGGCTCCTCGTCTCCTTTGCGGGGTGCTGTTCTCCCGTGCCCGGGGACGACATCGTCGGCTATGTCACGCGCGGCAGAGGGGTCGTCGTGCACAGACGGGACTGCCCCAATCTCAAAAATGCCGAAGAGGACAGACTGCAACCCGCCGAATGGACGGGGGAAGGCGTCACGGATGCAAGATTCAAGGCAGGGCTCGTCGTCACGGCGGAAGATCAGGGCGCGGCGCTTGCGTCGATCTCCACCGTGCTTGCGGATATGAAGCTCACGCTCACCTCCATCAACGGCCGCTACGACAAGAACGGCGCCGCCATCGTCGAGGTGACGGTATCCCTGTTGAACAAGCAGGACATCGAAGTGCTCATCAACCGCCTCTCCTCACGGGATAAAATTATAAGCGTGAGAAGAATGTCGAATTGACATTTCGAACATTTCTTTGCTTGCCGCGCGGCAAAACAGAGGCCGACCCGCGCGTCATCCTGAGCGTAGTCGAAGGATCTCGCGCGGCTTCGTAAAGAAACTGTTCGAGCGAAAGTGCTTTGTTCATCAATCGGGTTGGTCTCGGAAGCGTTATATGCAAGGACATTAAGGTTCCCGTAGGGTACCAAATAGGGTGCGCTTAGGCAGGGAGACCCTGCCACGCGCAGTAATTGGGAATGACACCCCCTCACCCGCTGCGCGGGAGCTCCCCCTCGAGGGGGAGCCAAGACTTGCCCACCCCTTTGAGGGAAGAATTTTGCATTCTGCTAAGAGTTGATAACTCTTAGCGCAAAATTCTTATAGCATTTGCCCATATGCA
>CANREK010000037.1 GCA_947629605.1 uncultured Clostridia bacterium
GCTCACACCCATCGCGGTCTTTTGCGCGTCGGACATCGGCTGAGCATAGCCCTCCGCAAGCGTGAACTTGACGTTGGTACCGTCGAAGGAGAATGCAAGCTCGCCGAGCTTGCCGTTGTTGGCAAAGAGCGCTTCGCCGATCGTGACGTCGGAACCCGTTGCGGTGACAACGCTGTTGGGTTTGACCGTGATCTCGCCGTCGGGAAGGAGATAGGTCCATTCCTTGCCGCCCTTGGTGAGCTGGATCTTGTAGATATACTGCTGACTGCCGTTGAGCGTGAGCAAGTTTTGATCGAGCGACTTCCACTTGCTGCTGTCGAGCGACTTCAACTCTTCGCTGTTCTCGGCGGCGTTGAGCTGGTCGCGCGTCATTTCGCCAACGTAGTAGTAAACCTGGTTGTTGTAGACTTTGAGAGGAGTGTCCTTATCGGGGCTCTGCTCATACTTGACCGTGACGTTGAGGAGGGAAGCGTCGAACTCGGTGTTCTCGGCATAGACCAACTTGGCGTCATCGGCAAGTTCGTGATAGACGAACCCATTGTCCTGGGGCGTGTTCTTGGTGATCGTGACGGTCTTTTCGATCGTCATGTCGTTGTAGTCGCCATGGATGATGGTATCGTAGTAACCGCTGGTGCTGTCGGGCACTTTGATGTAGGCTTTGAGGGTCGTTGCGTCGGCGATGGTCTGCGTCGTGCCCCATGCCTTATAGGTGATCTCGATGACGCCGTCGTCACGGTAGTTCCACGAATACTCGTAGTTCATCCAATCGAGATAGTAGGTGCCGGAGGACATGGTCGTGCCTTCGGAATAGACCCACCAATTCTGCACATTATCCCAATTCGTGGGAATGCTGCCGTGGGTGTAGCCGCCGCTTTCGGCAGAGGTGCCGGGCGTGAAGGGATCGGCCGCGTCGACGTGCGAACCGTAGTTCCGCCATGTGCCGATGTCCTCGGCTTCACTGCCCGTGATCCCCGCGAGGAGACGGTTGGCGCCCGAGCCGCTGATACCGTTGTAGAGGACCCAGCCCTCTTCACGCACGATGACGGAGACGCCGTAAGGATAGCCGTTCTGCACATCGTTGTGGTTGAATCTGTCGGCAACGCCGAGCGAGGGCGAGTTGTAGTATTTCTGCACACCCGCTGTGCCCCAAGGAGACCCTGCGCCCGTTTGGTCGTCACCGACGGTGGTCTTTACCTTACCGCTGATCGTGATGGTCATGCCCTGTTCGAGCTGGCCCGCGGTGAGGGTGGGAACTTCCTTGCCGTTGACTTCACCGAACTTCTTGATCGAGGAAGTGGTGTTATTGTTGGTGTAGGCATCGGCCTCTTCCCAACCGGCTGCCGCCTTTGCGGTGTCGTAGTCTCTGGGATAGATGCCGTCGTGGAAGGTGCCGTAGTGGATCACGACATCCTCATCCGTGGTCTCTCTGCGGGCGCCGTCGTGCTGGCAGACGTCGATGTCGCCCTTTGCTTCCCAATCGTGCTCGATGATGACAGTGAGCGTTCTGCTGTTTCTGAGCACCGAGAGATCCTTGATGCTGAATTCGACCTTGTATTCGCCGACCTCGTGGACTTTTACGACGCTGAGATCGTAATTGCACCGGTCGAGCGAAACATCCGTCTCATTCGAATCGAAATCCCTGAGCGTGACTTTGACTTCGCCGAGTTTGGATTGGAGCACGGCATCGTCGTCAGAGTCGGTGAGATTGATGACGGACTTGCTGAGCACAAAGTCGGCGTAATCGGATTCATCGCCGCCGGGATTATCCGGGTTATCCGGATTCGGATTGTCTTGATTTTGGTCGCCGTCGCCGCCGGGATTGTCGTCTTTGCCGCCACCGCAGGCAAAGAGGCCGAGCGACAACAGGAGCGCAAGCAACAGAATCAAGACTGTTTTGAGCTTCTTCATGTCTTTCCCCCTTAAAAAAATTTATGATTTTTTCGCCATTCTATAAATGGCGTATTTATTTTACAACAATTTTTTTATACTGTCAACACGTTTATGAAAAAATTTTTCTGTGAAATTTTCCGCGTCCTTTTCCCTTAGCTTGCCGCCCTTTTTGCCTTTTTATGCCCTTTATGCCCGCAAGCGTATGCGGAGCGGAAGGCTGATGATGCTTTTAGAATGGTGCCGTAGGATGACCCGCCCCGCGTCATTCTGAGCGGCGGATGTTGTACGAAGTCCGACAACTCGACCCGAAGAATCTCGCGGGGCGATGTCCATAACTGTGCGGCGAGATGCTTCGGACATTCTCTCGTAGACTACGTTTGGGTTTTGCGGCTCAGCATGACGCCGCACAACACCATTCTGAATTCTCTCGCCGCAATTTTTAATTATTAATTATTAATTTTTAATTCAAAAACCGTCTCCCCCAAACGGAGAGACGGCATATACATTATAATATATCTTTTCTGACGGGCGTATCGAAGCGGGCAAAGACTTCCTCGCGGGGGAAGTTGCCGAGCAGCCACATGAGCTTGGTGAGCGTCGCCTCGATCGTCATGCTCCGCGCTTCGAGCACATTGCCGCAGGATAGCAGCCGCCGCCCCACTTCGTACTTGTCGAGGGCGCTCCCCTCCCGTTCCACCTGCGTGGTGAGCACTGCCACCTTCCCCAGATCGAGATAGCGTTTGAGGCGGATGAAAAAAGCGTCGTCCTCGTAGCGGGGCAGTCCGCCCGAGCCGAACGATTCGATGATGAGCCCCTCGGTGTGCGTATCCAGCCAATCGAAGATGTCGGCGGAGAGCCCGGGCGTCATTTTGAGCACGAACACCCGCTCGTCGAGGGCATGGTAGAAGCGGGGCGCGGTCGGCTTTGTCTCCTTGATATAATAATAGGGCACGCCCTCGCGCACGATGGCGATCTCGGGATAGTCGATGCTCGAAAATGCGTTGTAGCTGCGCGTGCGCGTCTTTTTGGCGCGGGTGCCGAGAATGACCTTGCCGTCGAACACGATTTCCACGCCGAAGGAGCCGCCGTCGGCGCAGTAGTAGAAGGCGTCGAGGAGGTTCTGCCGCGCGTCGGTGTCGCGGAGATAGACGGACCGCTGTGCCCCCGTGAGCACGATGGGTTTGGGGGAATCCTGCACGAGATAGGAGAGTGCCGCCGCCGTGTAGGCGAGGGTATCCGTCCCGTGCGTGATGACAAAACCGTCATACAGGTCGTAATTTTTTTGGATGATGGCCGCAATTTCCAGCCAATGCGGGGCGTAGACGTTGGTGCTGTCGAGGTTGAAGAGCTGCACGGCGTCGACGTCGCAGAGCGCCTTGACTTCGGGCACTTCCTTCAAGAGTTCCTCGGAAGAGAGCGCGGGCGCGAGCCCCTCTCCCCCGTTTTTTGAGGCGATCGTGCCGCCCGTTGCAATGAGTAAGATGTGTTTTTTCATCATGTTGAATGGCCGCCTTCTATCTCAATTTTTCGCGAAGGGCGAAGAGGGCCGAGGGCGGGACTTCGCCGACATCCTCGCCGCGCACGACCCGAAGTATGGTCTCCGCCGCCTCCCTGACGCCGTCGCCGAAGAGGAGCACCGGCCCCTCTTCCGCCGCCGCGAGATAGGGGTTTTCGTCACATATGTTGCATTTTTTGATGGGAAGGCCCGCGCCGTCTGCCTCAGTCTTGGCAAGGAACACGCGGCCGAGGCGCACATAGTGTCTGTCGTCGTAGCGCACGCCGCCGAGGTCAAAGACGCCCTCTTTCACCTTGCGCTCGCCGAGCTTTGCGAGGATATGTTTGCACAGAATGGGCGGGTAGGGCGCTTCCGCTTCCGAAAAACTGTCCGTCCGCTCGACGCGGGCGCATTGGAGCCTGTCATGCGGGCCGACGGGCGCGAGCACGCGCTCCCCCTCTTTTACGGCAAAGGGCGCGATATACCAATACACGCGCCCGGAAAGATTTTCGTCCTCTGTAAACCGCAATGCGGCAAAAAGCTCCATATGTGCTCCTTTTTTCGGAATGATCAGTCGCCGTCCCCCTTGTTCGGCGCGTTCTTTTTTCTGTTGGATTCGACGATGTAGGCGACGACGATGCCGATGATGAGCCCGCCGACAAAGGCGATGACGGCGCCGATGATGACCCCCGTGCCGCCGCTCGACGACACCTTCTGCGCGTCGAAGCGCACGGACATGCCGCTCGAATAGATGGAAGAGACGACGTCCGTGAGCCGCTTGGCTTCGCCGTTGAGCTTTTGCAGCTCCTCGGAGAGGCGGTCGGCGAAGGCGTCGATGTTCTCTTGGTTGAGCGTGCCCTTTGCGGGGTCGGTGAGAATGGTGGTCTCGCCGTTTTCCTCGACGACCGTGATGCCGAGCCAGCCCGCGATGTCGCGGTTGCGGTCGAAGAGTTCGGTGAGCCGTTCGGAGAGGCCGATGTTCTGCGTGGCGATCGTGCTGACGCCTGCGTAGGTGACGGCGGTTCCGCCGAGCGCCGTGAGAATGTCGCCGATCTCCGTCCGATTCTGCCCATATTCGCGGAGCAGTTCCGAGCGATACGCATCGAGGTCGCCGCCGTAGTAGCCGCCGAGCCCTTCGAGCTCGTCGTTGAGATTCTCTCTGACGCTCTCGCCGAAGAGGGCGGTGACGGAATCCCGACAGTCTTTGAGGCGGTATTCCGCATCCTTGACCTTTACGGCATAGGTCGCGCTGTAAATGGCGATCCAACGGTCGTAGACGCCGAGCAGGTTCTCTTTCTCCTGCGTGAGGAGGGCGATCCGCTCCTCGAAGGGGGCGTTGTTGAAGATCTCCTCTTTGGTCGTGTAGTCCGTCTCTTCTGCCATCGCACGCATGCGATCGATGGGAGCATGGGCGACAGCTCCGATGAATTCCTCCGCCTGTGTGCTCTTTTTGAAGTAGGCGCCCTTCACCTTGACGGTGTATCTGCCCGTGTACACGGTGACGTCATTTTCGGTGGAAGTCTCCGCCTCGATCTCGATGTCGCCGTTTCTGTACATCTTATCGACATCGATGCCCGAGAAGGCCTCGGAGGAGTTCTTGGCGGCGGAGAGAAACTCGCGGGAGGTGATATCTTGGTAAAAGAAGGGCGACCCGTCGGGATAGATAAAGCTGTCCGACGGGAACACGAACCGAAAATCCATGGAGTAGGTCGCAAGGGTAGGGTTGACGGCGAACGCCAAAATAAGCGCCACGGCAACGGCAAACAGCACTGCGGCGCCCAAAATATAGCCCATTCTACGTTTTACTGTACGGAATACGTCGGCGATGCTGACGCCATCTTCTGTAACTTCTTGCTCCATGAAAGCGACCCCTTCTCAGTTGATTATTTCTATTATAAACTATTCTGCGCCCGTTCGTCAAGGAATTTTTCAAAAAAGCGGATGTAAAAGGCGAAGATATTCGCCGAGCGCTTTGAGTTCGGTCTCCGTCTTTTCGGCAAAATAGACGCCGAGGAGGCGGAGCGCCCGCAAATTTCCGTCATCCGAGCCCTCTCCCCCATGCAGCGCGGCACGAATGGAGCGGTAGGTCGATTCACTCGCGGGAACGCCGTCCGAATGGTCGTTGCAGGTGAAAATCCCGAGATCCATGTCGAATTTCATGCGCCCCGCAGGCGTCTTTTTGCAGACGGGGCAGACGTCGGCCTCCACGGGGTACCCCGCGAGGGAGAGCGCCTCGATGAGAAAGCGAACGACCGCGCCCGCTCCCACGCCCTCGGAAAGGGTCCCGAGCGCACGCACGGCCGCAACGAGGAGTTTTTCCCCCGCCATGCCCTCATAGAGAAGCATGTCGCAAGCCTGTGTGACGCAAGCGGCACCGTAGAGGGCGGCGATGTCCTCGCGGAGGGCAAAAAAGCCGTCGTGCAGGGCGGCGCCCGTCACGGTGTGCCGTCCGCTCTTTTCGGTGATGACATATTCGGCAAAACAAAAAGGCTGTGACGCAAAATTGAGCTTTGCGCCCGCCTTCTTTACGCCCTTCATCGCGGCGGAGATCTTGCCCTTCTCCGCCGTCAAAAGAGTGACGATCCTGTCGTTTTCGCCATAGTCCGCGCTGCGCAAGACGAGCGCGTCCGTCTTGAATTCCATCCTTATTTGAGCCTTTTATAGAGCATGTAATAGCTTAAATTTCCCGTCTTTTCAAACAGTTCCCACGCGATCTCGTACGCCGGTTTTTCCTCTTTCATGCCGTCCCTCCCTGTGGGTAGTATGCGGAGAAAGGCAAAAGTTATGCGGAGGGGGGAATACGGACCATTCCGATAGCGTCATGGTGCCCCGCCCGCACGTTCTTTATGGCGTCGAAGGGCGGCACGAGCGCCCATAGGCGCGAAGTAGCGTAGTCGAACCATCACCGCATTCCCTTGGCGCCCCTCGTAGGGGAGCTGTCGCGTAGCGACTGAGGGGTTTTGAAACCCCTTTGCCCTGCGGGCACTTCCCCTATAAGGGGCAGCGAGATTAAGGTGATCCTTCGACACGCGCTACGCGCGGCTCAGGATGACGCTATTTGGAATGGTGCCGTATAATAACTCCCCGCCGCAATTTTTCATTTTTAATTTTTAATTTTTAATTCTCTTCGTCGTTATATCCGAACTCTTTGAGGAGGGTGGCGCGGTCGCGCCAATCCTCGCGGACCTTGACATAGACCGTCAAAAACACCTTTGCGCCGAGGAACTTCTCCATGTCCTGCCGCGCGAACGATGCCGTCTCTTTGAGCGCCTTCCCCTGCTTTCCGATGAGGATGGCCTTGTGGTTCTTTTTCTCGCATACGATGTCCAAATTTACATCATATGTGCCGTTTTCCATCCGCTCGAACTTGTTGACGACGATGGCGATCCCGTGGGGGATCTCCTTGTCGTATTTGAGCAAAATTTTCTCGCGCATGAGCTCGGCGATCATGAATCTCTCGCTCTTGTCGGAGACGACGTCGTCGGGGAAGAGCTTGTCCTGCTCGGGCAGAAGTTTTACGATCTCCGTCTCCAAGAGGCGGATGTTTCTCCCCTTCCGCGCCGAGACGGGAACGACATCGGTTTCGATGCCCGCTTCATACAGAATTTTCGCATCCCGCGGAATGTTCTCCTTGGGCATGATGTCCGTCTTGGTATAGGCGATGAGCATGGGCACGCCGAGGGCGGAGTACTTTTTCATGAGCGAGATGTCCTCCTCCTTGATCCCCGCGTGGCCGTCGTGCACATACAAAATGGCATCCACCTCTTTGGAAGCGTTCTCGGTGGCGTGCATCATGCGGTCGGTGAGCTCGTTCCTGTGGCGGTAGATCCCGGGCGTATCCACAAAGACGATCTGGTGCTCTTCCCGCGTGAGAATGCCGAGAATGCGGTCCCGCGTCGTCTGCGGTTTCGGGGAGACGATGGCGACCTTTTCCCCCACCATGACGTTGATGAGCGTGGATTTTCCCGCATTTGCCCTGCCGATGACGGCGACCGTTCCGCTCTTCATGCCTCTCTCCTTAAATTGAGTTTTGCCATGATCTTTTCTTCCATATCGCGCATTTCACGCTTGTCCTCTTCCGTCTCGTGGTCGTAGCCGAGGCAGTGGAGCGCCCCGTGCACGATGAGATAGCAAATTTCTCTCTCCACGGAATGGCCGTACTCCTCTGCCTGCTCCTCCGCCCTCTTCTTGCAGACGACGACGGAGCCCAAATACATGCGGTCCATCCGCATTTCCTTTCCGAACACCGTCTGTTCCACCGTCTCCACGCACTCGATGTGCGCCGAGGAGAAAATTTTCTCCCCCCGTTGGAGCTCGATGGCGGGGAAGCTCAGAACATCCGTCACTTTGTCGATGTTCCGCTCCCGCTTATTGATCTCTTTGATCTCCTCCTCGGAGACGATGAGAAGTTCCAGCACAAGTGGCATGTCCGTCTCGATCACGGACCCGATGGCGGCAGACAATTTTCTGCGTGCGGCGGCGGGAAGTCCGCCCTCGATTTTGAGTTTCATTTCTTCTCCGTATCTTCTGTCTTTTCCTCGACGGACCTGTCCCTCTTAAAGCGGATGGAGGGATATGCCACGCGGTGATGGTGCACGCCCGAGAGCGCCTCGACCAGCGACTGCTTGATGATGGTGAGGTCCCGCATCGTGATGTTGCATTCGGAAAACTGCCCGAGGTCCATTCTCTCCTCGATGATGCCGCGTACCGTCTTTTCGACGGTTTCGGGGGAATGGTCTTTGAGCGAACGGGTGGCGGCCTCGGCGCCGTCTGCGATCATGATGATCGCGGCGATCCTCGTCTGCGGCGTAGGACCGAAGTAGGAATAGTTGGCGATGTTGGCTTCGCCGCCCGAGATGCGAAATGCCTTGTTGTAAAAGTATTTGATGGGCAGGGTGCCGTGATGTTCGAGCGCGACATCGGCAATGGCCTTGGGCAGATGGTTGTAGATGAGAAGATCGTACCCATCCTGCGCATGGGCGCGGATGATGTCGGCGGAGAGCTCGGGCGTGAGCTCGTTGTGCACGTTGTAGTCGGCTTGATTTTCGGTGAAGCACTGCGGATCTTTGAGCTTCCCGACGTCGTGATAGTAGGCCGCCGCACGGGCGAGTTCGGCATTTTCGCCGATCGCGACCGCGCATGCCTCGGAGAGCTGCGCCACGATGAGCGAGTGGTTGAAGGTCCCGGGCGCTTCCTTCTTCAAACGGTTGAGAAGGGGCGCGTTGGTGCTCGTGAGTTCCCTCAGACGGAACACGGTGAGCTTATTGAAGAGGAATTCGAAGATGGGAAGTAAGGCAAGGGCAAGCATGGAAGAGATGATGCTCCCGAGCATGCCGTAGCCGATGTTTGTGAGATAGAGCCACGGGTCGCCGCTCATGGAAGCGACATTCAGAAGGGCGACGACGATGCTCGTGGGAAGGGCCAAAATGACGCCCGTAAAGACCAGCCCCGCCCTCGTCTTGACGTTCCCCGCAAAGAACACGGCGAGCGTGCCGCAGACGAATTCGAGGATGAGCGTGGTATAGACCTCGTTCGCCCCCGCGATGCCCGAGGGCGTGCTGTCGTTCGTGTACATGTCGATGACGAAGAGCAGGAACGTGAAGATGAAATTCAAAAAGATGGCCTTGCGCCTTGTCAAGAGGAACAAGACGAGGATGGCAAAGAAGGCAAAGGGGCGGGCATAGGTAGAGACGAATCTCCCGAAGAGATAGCAGACGATCGCCGAGACGAGAAGGAGCGTAAAGATGAGCAGGGTATCGGAGACACTGAGCAGCATCTCTCTGTCCTCGAAAAAGAAGTAGAAAAATACGATGACGATGAGGAGGAAGATGCTGACGATGAGGAAAAGCACGTCGGGAAGGCTGTCGTGGAACCAGCCGACCCAGCCGCGGGGTTGATTCAACACGACCATGCCGAACACGGCCGCAAGGATCAATAAATACGCGGCGAAGTAGAGGGCGACGGCAATCACCATCTTCCGCTTGTTTTTGTTGTCCTTTTTTTCTTTCGGCGGTCTGCGAATGTCCACAGTATCGTGCATATGTTGCATTTTTTGCTGGACCGTCTGTTCGATTTCGGGAAAATCGGCCTCGTTCCGCTTCCTCATTTTTTGTCCTCCTTCTTCCGTTTGGTCTCCGACGCCTCGTAGGCGCGGACGATCTGTGTCACGAGCGGGTGCCGCACGACATCCTTGTCGGTGAGGCGGCAGACGGCGATGTCCTCCACCCCTTTGAGAATGGAGACCGCCTGCCTAAGTCCGCTCGTCTTTCCCTCGGGGAGGTCGGTCTGTGTCAGATCCCCTGTCACGACCATCTTGCTTCCCTCGCCGAGGCGGGTCAAAAACATCTTCATCTGTTCGCGGGTGGCGTTCTGCGCCTCATCGAGAATGACAAAGGCGCTTGAAAGCGTTCTCCCGCGCATATAGGCAAGGGGCGCGACCTCGATGGCCCCCTTTTCCATCAATTTTTGGTAGGTCTCGAACCCGAACATCTCTTGCAGTGCGTCGTAGAGGGGGCGGAGATAGGGATCGACCTTGGTCTGCAAGTCGCCGGGGAGAAAGCCGAGCTTTTCG
>CANREK010000038.1 GCA_947629605.1 uncultured Clostridia bacterium
TGCGGCGAGATGCTTCGGACTTACTGCCGTAGACTGCGTTTGCGCTCTTCGGCTCAGCATGACGCCGCGCCCCGCCGCAATTTTTAATTTTTCATTTTTAATTTTTAATTCCGCAGACACCGAAAAGCGTCGGCCCTTACGGGTCGGCGCTTTCCTGAGAGAATATGAAAAATATGGAGTAGGCCTTTCGAAAAAATCTGCTTCTTGCGGATTTTCTTCATTATAAGCCTCGATTATGTTTGATTTGTGAAAGACGCATTAAATCTTTATTAAAAATATTTTGCGGCGATCCTCTCGGCGACCCGAAGTCCGTCCGCCGCGGCGGACATGATGCCGCCCGCATAGCCGCACCCCTCGCCGCAGGGGTAGATGTTCTCCTTCCCCACCGCCTGCAAGCTCTCGTCGCGCACGATGCGCACGGGCGAACTCGTCCGCGATTCCACCCCCGTCAGCACGGCGTCAAAGGCAGCAAAGCCTTTGAGGCGTCGGTCCATGTCGGGCACGGCGGCGCGGAGGGAAGAGACGACGGCGGGCGGAAGATAGCTTTCGAGCGGCGCAAAGGCCGCGCCCCGCGCATACGACGGCTTGACTTCGCCGAAGTAGTAGCTCTCCTTCCCCGCGAGAAAGTCCCCCATGAGCTGTACGGGCGCGAGGTACTTTCCCCCGCCCGCAAGAAAGGCCGCACGTTCGAGTTTCCTCTGGAATTCCACGCCCGCCAAGGGGTGCGCCGAGCCGAAGTCCTCGGGCGTAATTTGCGCAATAAGTGCGGAATTTGCGTTGCATTCGTCGCGGGCGAAGTTACTCATTCCGTTCGTCACGACGCCGCCCTCCTCGCTCGCCGCGGGAATGACGACGCCCCCGGGGCACATGCAGAAGGTGAACGCCGCGCGTTCCCCCGCATGGGACACCAGCTTATAATCGGCGGGCGGAAGTCCCAAATATCCGCCCCCATATTGCGCTTTTCCGATCTCCGATTGGAGATGTTCCACCCTCACGCCGACAGCAAAGGGCTTCTGCGTGATCGAGAACCCGCGCGAGAGCAGCATTTCAAAGGTGTCCCTCGCGCTGTGGCCGACGGCGAGCACGAGCGCATCCGCATCCTCCTTCTGCCCGTTGACGGAAACGGCAGAGAGCACGCCGTCCCGCGTCTCCACGTCGGTGAGGCGGGACAAAAAGCGGACTTCACCCCCGTTTTCCAGCACATAAGTGCGCATTTTTGCAATGACGCGGCGCAGATTGTCGCTGCCGATGTGGGGTTTATTCAGGAAGGCGATCTCCTCGGGAGCGCCGAACTTCACAAAGAGGTCCAGCACCTCGCGGTTGAGCGGCGTATTCGTCTGCGTGTTGAGCTTTCCGTCCGAGAAGGTCCCCGCGCCCCCTTCCCCGAACTGCACATTGCTGTCGGGAGACAAAATTCCGCACTTATGGAAGATTTCAACGTCCTTCACGCGCTCCTCGACGGGCTTGCCGCGCTCCAAGAGAATGGGTCGGATGCCGTGATCGATAAGGCGCAGGGCACAGAAGAGCCCAGCGGGGCCCGTGCCGGCGATGTAAACGCGGGGGCTGGCTTTCACCCGTGCAAAGACGCGCGGCGGAGCCTCTTCGGCGCGGTCGGAGCATTCCACCGTATACACCCAGCGGATGTCCGCCTTGTCGCGTGCGTCCAGCGATTTTTTCAGGATCTTGAAATATTTGACGGGTGCGTGGAGCTTTTGCTCGCAAATTTTGAGCAGTTTCCCCTCGCGCTCGTGCGGCGACAGGTGCAAATTGTTGAGTGTGAGCTTCATATGCCCTCCGAAACGGCATGGGCGGAGGCGAACGCCCACTGCAAGTTGTATCCCCCGCAGACGCCGTCGACATTCAATATCTCGCCCGCAAAAAACAGCCCTTTTCGCAACATACTCATCAAATTTTCGTCCGTCTCGCCGAGCGGAATGCCGCCGCGGGTGACCTGCGCATAGTCGAATCCGAGCGTGCCCGTCACGGTGAGCGGGAAGCATTTGACGAGGCGTTCGGGATCCCCCTTTGCGGCAAGCATGCGGCCGAGCCCGCTGTGCACGACGCAGAGCGCCCCGCCCCGCAAAAACGCCGCGTGGATCCTCTCCTTCGGCACGTCGGGCAGAAAATCAAGCATCACAACATCTCCCTTTTGGGCATAGGAAGAGGCGCGGAACACGGCATCGCCCGAGAGGCCGCTCTCGGTGAAGAGAACGTCGCCGCGCGTCGCAAAAATCTGCTTACAATCGCGCATAAGTGTGAGATTTGCATCGACACGGATGCCTTTGAGCCCCCGCACTTCCTTGGGATCGCAGCGGAGCTGAACGAGCGCGGGAGAGAGCGGCGTCACCGTGTGACCGAACTGCTGTGCCAAGGCATATGCTGTACCGTCGGTGCCGAAATTTTTCGCCGCCTTTCCGCCCGCCGCCAGCACGACTGCGTCGGCATGCATCTGTCCGCCCTCCCATTTGAGGCAAAAATCCTCGGCATATGTGACGGAATTCACATGTGCGCCAAAGACGACGTCGACGCCGAGGCGTTCGATTTCGCGGCGGAAGAGGTCGGTGACGGCCGAAGCCTGCCGCCCCGCGGGGTACACTCTGCCGCGGGCATCGGGCAAAAAGATGCCGCCCATGCTCTCCAAAAATTCCACCGTGTCCCCTTCCGAAAAGCGCGCAAGGATGCGGGCGACCTTATCGGGATCGTCCGAAAAGTAAAATCCAGACCCCATGTGCACATTTGTGACGTTTCCCTGTCCGTTGCCCGTCGCCGAAAGTTTTCGGCCGAGCCGCTCCCCCCGTTCGAGAATGGTGACGGTGTTTCCCTTCCGCGCCAGCATCACGGCGACCGCCATTCCCGCCGCGCCGCCGCCGATCACACAAATTTTTTTCATATTTCTATCTTACAGCAACTAAAATTTTTTGTCAAACATTGACAGCGGGAAATTTTCGTGATAAAATAGTGGCATTAAGGAGTGATGTACATATGGTATTTAATTTGAATAGTACGCTGATCGATTACATCAAAGATCCCGCGCACCGTCCCCTCATCATCATCTTGGCGATCTTGCTGGTCGTCATCGTGGCGCTCATCGTCGTCATGATCGTCCGCGTCGTGCAAATGGGGAAGCGCAGCCGCCGCGAGACCGAAGAGGCCGCCCGCGCCCTCGCCAACGTCCCGCCCGACGAAGAGTATCTTCCCTATACGCCCGAAGAGGATAAGGCGGAAGAGACACAGCCCGAAGAGGCTCCCGCTCCCGCGGTCGTCGAAGAGCCCGTAGCCGAACAACCCGACGAGGTTCCCGAGGAAAAGACGGAAGAAGCCGCGGAGCCCGTAAAAGAGGAAGCTCCCGCCGAGCCCGTCGTCGAGGAAGCCCCCGCCGAGCCCGTTGCCAAGGAAGCTCCCGCACAGCCCGTTGCCGAGGAAGCTCCCGCCGAGGAGAAACCCGCAGATCAACCCGAGGAGCCGGAAGCTCCTCAACCCGCAGCGGCCGAGGAAGCCCCGGTTGCCGAACCACAGAAGAAGGAGGAAACAGAGATGGAAGTAAAGAAACCCGCAAAGAAAGTCGAGCCCGCCAAGAAAGAGGTGAAAAAGCCCGTCAAAAAGGTCGAGCCCGTCAAGAAGGAAGCAAAAAAGGCCGAGGCCCCGAAGGTCTCCGCCGCAAACGGAAAATGGGTCATCGAAGAGGTCAAGGGTCAATTCTGGCTCTCCCTCATCGCCCCCAACGGTCAGGTCATGCTCGAAAGCCCCACGGCTTACGCTTCGCTCGGAAGCGCGAGAGCGGGCATCAAGACCTATCAGGACAACATTGCGGCAGACAGGCTCAAAATCACCGAGCACAAGAACGGCGATTTGCAGGTACAGGTGCTGAACGCGAGAGGCAGTCTGCTCGCCCCGAGTTCGACCTATTCCTCCCGTGCACAGGCCGAGAACGCAAGGGATTCCATCAAGCGTTGGGCGCCCACCACGGCGGTCGAAGAGATCCCCGCAAAGAAGAACTGAATCTTCTAAAAATACCAAAAACAGCGACATATGTCGCTGTTTTTTTATTTCGGAATGGGAATTCTCACTCGGCGGAAACGGTCAGTGTGGGCAATTTGCCGTCCTCACATTTCCAATGACTGTCGAGGCCGAGCCTGTTTGAGAGCGTCGGGCCGAGCCAATCGGCTTCATCGGGAAGCGCCTTGATGTCCCCTCCCGCCTGTGATTCCTTTTGAAGATAACAATCGGTAAATGTGCTGCCCGAGGAACCGAAATAGCTGAACAGATACCCATCGCTCGTGCAGTCGTAGACGGCGCACTTGGAGATTTGGGCCGACCCGCCGGCGAGGAAGGTAGCGCCGACACACTCGCGTTTCGGTTTGGAATCATCAAAGTCCTCATTCAACACGTCGACGACATTTGCCGAGGCGACGAGACAGCTTGCGATCTTGCCCGAAGAGACCCCGGCGAGCCCGCCGACATAGCGATAGACCTCATCGGGGTTATCGTTACAGCTGTCGCTTGTGAGTTCGAGGGAGGAGACGAGGCATTGGGAGAGCGTGACGCCGCTTGAAGTGCTTCCCGCAATGCCGCCGCCGCGCACATTCCCCGTGCAACCGATCTCGATGTCACAGTCCTCGACCAAACAGTGCTCCGTCGTTTCCGAAGAATCGATCCGGCCCGCTATGCCGCCCGCGGAGGCCTTGGAGACAAAGTAGTAACTCACGATACCGACACTCGATGCCTTTTCCGACCAAAGAGCGGAGACGTCGAGGTCTGTCCCCGTGACCGCGCAATTTTTGATGCTTCCGTCGCACCGGCCGACAATGCCGCCGACGAAGGGCTCGCAGTACATGGAATTGCTCTTGACGGTGAGCGTACAATCCTTGACCGTACAGCCCTCGATGGAAGAACAGGAGCCCGCGACGCCGCCGACATGGACATCCGCAAAGAAGTCGTGTTTTGTGACGGGGGAATCGATGCCGAAGTTGATCGTCGTGTTCTCCACCGAACAATTCCGAATGGTGGGTTCATATTGGTTGAGCGCCTTTTCCTTGTTGCCGCCGCCGTAGATCGCCCCGACATACCCATAGTCGTAGAGACGGCTGTTTTCGTTGTAATGTTCAAGCGCGTTCACCGTGCAATTTTTGACATGAACGCCCGTAATCTCGGGGCGGTTTTCGAGTTTGGCCTTGCCGAGGATGACGGCGACCCCCATCGCCCGCCGCGTCACGGTCACGTTTTCCACGGTGAGATTGGAGATTTTGAGCGCCGTCTCGCCGAAGAGAGAGTCCATATAGACGCTCGTGATGTCGAGATTTTTGATGGTGTGCCCCTGTCCGTCGAACTCTTGGATGTTGATCGGGTGGGTCATTTCGCTAAAATCAAAGTCGATATCCGCCGTCAGCACCGCCGATTTTGCATTTAAGTTGTCGAGAAGCTCCTCCTTTGTGGAGATCTCGACGGCGGGCCCGAAAAGAGGTCCTCCACGAACCCACACCCCGTAAATGCCGCGAGGGAGAGGGCGAGGGCGGCCGAAGCCGCGACGACCGCAATGCACTTTTTCACACTGTTACCTCCGAAAATGGTTTCTATGGAAAACAGTATAACAAATTATAAAAATTAAGTCAAGATATTGTTGGGGGATGAACTTTGTTGCAATGAATGCAGTTGCTCCGCCCGTTTGCCGGGATTGTCCTTCGGCTACGCTCAGGGTCAGAATGAGCGGCGGGTGCTCGTGGTGAGGCGCACCGCGTCATTCTGAGCCGTAAAGTCGTAGAGAATACAGGTGCAATTCCGAAGAATCTCGCGGGGCGAATACGGACTGTTCTGATTGCGTCATCCTGAGCCGACGCGCCCTTGCGTCGTGTCGAAGGATCCGCCTTATTCTCGCTGCCCCTTATAGGGCCGCAAAACGCATTTCTCGCGCATCAGCACGGTGCGCTGTGCGCGGCGTTTTGCGATGAGTGAGCGCATTCTCTCGCGCGAACGGTGACCGAGGGCAGGGTTCTACCTGCCCGAGACAGTCCCCCAAAGGGGGAAAGGGGTTCAAACCCCTCAGTCGCTACGCGACAGCTCCCCTAGACCACCCCACAAAAATACTGCGTCTTTTTGTGGGGACCCCGAGGGGCGCCAAGGGAATGCGGTGATGGTTCGACTCCGCCCTACGGGCTCCGCTCACCATGACGCATTTAGAACGGTGCCGTAGAAACGTGCGGCGAGATGCTTCGGACTTATTCTCGTAGACTGCGTTTGTGCTCCGTGGCTCAGCATGACGCCGCACAACCTATTTCGCCCAATTTGCGATGGTGCGGGAGGTTGCGATCTCGGCAAAGACGGGCGAAATCGGGTCGGTGTCGGCCTGTTCGATGAGGCCGCCGTCGCACAGCTTCCGCGTCTCAAAGGAGAGCGGAATTCGCGCATAAGTGGGGAATTTCAATTTATTTTTCAGTTCCTCAGCACGGCTCGGGCCGAAAATTTCATGCGCATTGCCGCAGTCGGGACAGACGAAATAGCTCATGTTCTCGACGAGGCCGAGGAGCGGGATATTCATCATCCTCGCCATGTTAACGGCCTTCCCCACGATCATCTCGACGAGGTCCTGCGGGGTGGAGACCACGACGACGCCCGAGAGCGGAATGGGTTGAAAGACGGTGAGCGGCACGTCGCCCGTGCCCGGGGGCATGTCGATGAACATGATGTCGAGATCTCCCCATTCCACATCCGTCCAAAACTGCGTCGCCGCACCCGCGATGAGACTGCCCCGCCAGACGACGGGGTCGTCCTCGTGCTCCAAGAGGGCATTCATCGACATGAGCTTGATGCCGCTCCTCGTTTCGACGGGGAGAATGGCGCCGTCGGTGCCGCGGGCGAGTTCTTTCACCCCGAATGCCTTGGGAATGGAGGGGCCCGTGATGTCGGCGTCGAGAATGCCGACCCGCTGCCCCATCGCACGGGCACGAACTGCGAGAAGGCTCGTGACGAGGGACTTCCCCACGCCGCCCTTGCCGCTCGCCACCGCGACGACCCGCTTGACGCTTGCGTGTTTGTTGATGGGTTTGATGAAGGATGTTTTGCTCCGCGTCCCGCAGGAGGAACTGCAAGTGGAGCAGTCATGCGTACAGTTTGCCATATGTCTCCTTTTTTGAGCATTATAGCATGATTTTGAAGGAATGGCAAGCGGTTTTCGGAAGAGCGGCCCATTTGAGGCATATGCGGCGGCGGGGCGCTTCCGCGCCCCGCCGCCGCGAATACGCCACCCCGCCACCCCGCGAGGAGTGAGTAGGCGTGGCGACCGCCGCGCTCATCCTGACCCTGAGCGTAGCCGAAGGACGATCCCGGCAAACCTACGGACTCTGTTAACTTACGGACCATTCCGATTGCGTCATGGTGAGCGTAGTCGAACCATCACCTTATTATTGCTGCGGTGATCCTTCTACACGACGCAAGGACGCGTCGGCTCAGGATGACGCATTTGTACGGCTCCGTAGAAGTGTGCGGCGAGATGCTTCGGACTTATTCTCATAGCCTGCGTTTCTGTTCCGCAGCTCAGCATGACGCCGCACCCCCACCACAATTTTTCATTTTTAATTTTTAATTGATAATTTCTATTATCGCTTGCTTTTTCCGAAAAAATAGCGTATACTGTTTATGCTGTGATAGGTGGGGAGTTAGCGGTGCCCTGAATCTGCAATCCGCTATAGCAGAGCCGAACGCTTTTCTCGGTGTTGTCTATGGGAGGCAGCACACGGTAAGCAGTAATGATCACAAGGTCTTATGCAACGTGCGTCCGCGAACCGTGTCAGGGTAGGGATACAGCAGCACTAAACGGAGCCGTGCGTGTGCCATGAGGTAGCTTTGTGGGAGCCGGCTGCCGTGTTACCGCTCCGGTATGCAGCAACAAAAAAAGCCCTCACAGTTTTTTTCGAAAAGAACGCCCGCCCGACGGCTCTGCCGTCGGGCGGATTTGATCGATGTGAGTTATAATATTTTGAACCAAATACTATTTAACGTCTTGCTTCATCATTTTTTCAAATACTTTTTCACTCTTTTTCTTAATTATGTAACCGCCTAAAATGTCAAGTACTACTCCTATTGCTATACTAATAACAAAGATTAGTATGAGTTCGATCCAATTAAAACTAAATTCATTCGCATAATATACACTATTCATATACGAAGTAATTTGTGCTTTTGCGTTATTGGAAACTAAAATATGCCCAACACAGATAAAAATTTTCGGCATGGCTTTAACTCCGATATAGAAAGTTTTTTGGCTCAAATCAGATGCCAAGAAACATATTTCCCGAAGATCCTGCATTCTTTGTTTGCTTTTTTCCGCCACTCGGTCATTAAAGTTAGGATCATCTTTCTTGGGTACTCTTCCCTCTTCCTCTTTGATGGATTTATAAATTTCTTTCACGGATATGTGTCTACTGATCACCCATTTTGCACATTGAAATTTCCAATAATTTTGTGCTGCCAACTCTAATAACTCCATTATAATAGCTACGGGGATACAAATACTGCAAGCCGCATTGACTCCTTGCAAATAGTCATAATGATTCAAGGCCAATTTGGCAAGCAATTCTAAGTCGCTATTCCCCGATTCGCGTAGCGGAAAATAGACGCCTATTAACAATGAAGCAATATAAATACCAATAATAACAGGTATACATATAGATGCCCAGGAGATGTATTTCAATATTTTGCTTGTTTTTAAGGCGTCACTATTTGCCTTTTTCCATTGATCAATTATATCTTCCGAAGCTTCATTTGTATTTTGCTCAAAAGCAATCTTTTCAGATTGATTTTGAACATAACCGCAAAAAGCGCATTTTTTCTCTTGCCCAAGAGAAACTTTTCCGCATTCCGGACATACAAATACTGCAACTCCACAGTGAACACAATGATCCGCTTTATCGGAAATTTCGCCACCGCACTCAGGACAATGAATGATCGCCATTTTCTTCCTCCACCAAATACATTTCCGGATTTATTTCATTAAAAATTTTTCTGTAATTTTGTTCAAATTTGTTTAATCTAATTTCATAATGTATATTCTTTTTTAATAGCCATGCTTGGAAAAGTTTCTTCCAAAGAAAAACTTTCCGTCTACACTCTTTTTCCTCTTTGCGTACATTTACCTGTATGGCTAACAATGAAATATAAACTCCCATAAAAATAAAAACGCCAATCAATATGACATAATTTTCCTCATCAAACGCTTTGGAGACAAATTTTGTCGCCACTAATGTAAGGAAAACCACCAAACAACCAAGTGTGAAAATAGACATGATGTTGTTGCGTTTATGCCACTTATCCGCTTTTTCAGTCAAGCCATTGCAAGAATATTGAGGATATTGACTTTCAAATTCTTTTTTTAGGGAATCTTGCTCGTTGCTTGACAAATTTGAAAACTGCCTTGTTTTGAGTTCATTCAACACGTTGCCGCAATGAATACATCGTTCGACGGTATCACTGACTTGCTTTCCGCAATGAGGACATGTAATCAACGCCATGATTATTTTCTCCATTTTTAGCACGTTCGTGCTAATCGACATAATTATAACAAAGTCATCGTTATAAGTCAAGACTTTTTAGCATATTTTTGCTAAAATGAAAGCATGGATGACATGACGATTAACGAACGTTTGAAAATGTTGCGTACGGAAAATGAGTTGACGCAGACAGAGCTTGCAAAAAAGCTTGGCATTGCGCAGACCACGGTCGCCGCATATGAGAAGTCTCATGACCCCAATATTTACAGTCTCATCGCCTATGCCGATTTTTTTGAGTGCACGCTCGACTATTTGGCGGGGCGGGAAGAGGGAGCTCTCCCCTACGCGCTGTCGAATGAAGAGCGGGAGCTCATTCAATCGTATCG
>CANREK010000039.1 GCA_947629605.1 uncultured Clostridia bacterium
CTAAGGCCGCTGTGTGCCTTTGGTGCGCCGCGGGTCCCCGCCGCTCATTCTGAGTGCCCCGCAGGGGCCGAAGAATCCCAGCAAACGGGCGGAGTAACATTGTGCTTCCGTAGGTTTGCTGGGATCCTTCGCTACGCTCAGGATGAGCGCGGAGCGCTCATTTTTCATTTTTAATTTATGAAAAAACCGCAACATATGTTGCGGTTTTTGTGTTTTGTTCGGAAAAATTATTCCTTGGAACCCGTGAGCATCAAGGAGCCGATGATGAGCTTCTGGAAGCATCCGAAGAGGATGAGCACGGGGAGCACGCAGACGACGGATGCCGCGATGACGGGCGCCTTGTCGGTTTTATAATCCGCGCGGCCGTCCATGATGTACATGGCGTGCGGCAGGTTGATCCAAATGCTTCTTGCGTCGATGAAGATATACGACCCGACGTAGTTGTTCCAGCAACCCATGAAGGACAGAAGTCCCTGCGCCATGATGGCGGGCATCGCAAGCGGAAGGATGAATTGGCAGAAGATACGGAAGTACCCCGCGCCGTCGATCTTGGCCGCTTCGATGATGGAGGTCGGCATGCCGAACAGGAACTGACGGATGAAGAATGCCGTCATGATGGAGCCGAACAGCCCGGGAACGACCATAACTGCCCAATTATCGATGAATCCGATGGCCGAATACATCGCATATTGCGTCGTCATGATGGCGGGACCGGGGACCATGATCGCGGCGAGCAGGAAGAAGAACACCTTGTTGCGGCCGATCCATTCGATCTTGGCAAACGAGAACGCCGCGGAGGCCGAAGTGATGACGCCGACGACGACGGGCACGATGGAATAGATCAGGTTGTTGAGGACTGCGCGCCAATAGTTCATGTTGTCGTTGAAGGACCTCGAGATCTCACTGTTCGTGAGGCCCTGCGTGAACACTGCGGCATAGTTCCAGAAGAAGTTGACATTCTCCGCCGCTTCAAAGGTATCGGATGCGTTGATCGTGCTGATCGAAGGCCACCATACGAGCGCTTGCAGGGGCGCATTGCCGACGAGGAGGTCGCCCGTGTAGGCGAAGGACCCAGCGATCATCCACCAGAAGGGATAGACCATGATGAATGCGCCGAAGAGGAGCACGATATACGTCGCGATGTCCATGACGAGCTTTGCGCGTTTTTTGCTGGCGCGGTGCGTCTTGGAGGAGAAGCCGAAGAAGGCGATGAATGCCCCCCATGCATAGCGGAGAGAGGAATACTGTTTTTCCTCGGGCGCCGCGGTTGCGGGCTGGTTTTCGAGGACCATATTTTCGTTATTTTCCATGATTCTCCCTCCTTAGTCCTTCTTTCTGGAATCAAGCCAGAACTGGAACAGCGTCATCACGAAGATGAACACGGCAAGGATCATACCGTAGGCAGCGCCCGCGGAAGGATTCTTATTGCCGCCCGTGACGGGGGTCGAGACGGTGTTGAGACCATAGATATATACGAGCGAGACATACCCCGAAGTGTTGTAGTGTTCGCCGAAGAGGAGCACGGGCTCCGCGTAGATCTGCATGCCGCCGATGACGGATGTGACGATGTTGTAGAAGATGGTGGGATAGAGGTCGGGCATGGTGACCTTCCAAAAGATCTGCCAGCCGTTCGCGCCGTCGATCTGCGCGGCCTCTTTGGTCGCCGCATTGACGCCCGAGAGACCTGCGACATAGAGAATGATCGTGCCGCCGAGACCCTTCCACACCGACATGATGACGATGACGAGTTTTGAGACGAAGCCTTGGCACCAATACGGGTCGGCCATGAATGCGCTCGTGGACTGAGAGCCGACGACCTTATTCCATGTGAGGCCCGAGTTGGGGTTGAGCCAATCGAGTGTGCTGCCGAACATCTGGTTGATGACGCCCGAGGTGCTGAACATGATCTTGAACGTGTAGACGATGGAGATCGTGCTGGCGACGCAGGGTATGTAGTAGAGCACGCGGAATACGTTGCCGCCCTTGATGTCGCGGGACATGCAGACCGCAAAGAACATCGAGAGGATCATGCCGATCGGGATACCGATCATATAGAACACCGTGTTGAACAGGTAGATCCCCATTTCGTTGGGGGCGAATTCACTTGCGATGTTCGTCGTAAAGACGCGTTGATACCAAATGAACGGGTTGGGCGTAGGAACTGCGCCGAGGTTGAGCGTACCGTCGGGATTGAGGGTACTCTCTTTGTACACATAGTCGCCCATGTGGGAAAGGACATCGCCGAGCGTCACGGCGCCGCTCATCTCGAAGTTGGTGAACGAGAGCATGACGGCCATGACAAAGGCGGAATAGACGAACCAAATGGTGCCGACGAGGAGCGGGATGCAGAAGATCCAACCCCAAATGTTATCTTGCAGTTTCTGCTGGTTGATGTGTCTGCGCTTTTTCTTCTGCGGAACGAGCTCATCCTCCGCCGCGATCACATCAACGAGAACAGAACTTTCGACATTTTCTTCGGCAACCGTTCCCGCTTCGGCAACATCTGTCGATAAAATCTCTTCCATTGTTTCCTCCTTATACTTTTTGGCGGGAGGCGGTGCGGTCTCCCGCGGGAGACCGCACGTTCTCCGATGTTGCCGTTATTTCGTCTGCATGAGTTTCGTGAGCTGGTCGCCCTCGGCCTTCACGGCTGCGCTGAGCGCATTTTGGCAGAGTTGGGCCTGTTTGAGCACATACACAACGGGGGTCTCCCAAGTCTGTGCCGTGGCGGAAGGGCTCTGCTTGATACCCGTCTGACCGTTGCGCAGGACATCGAGGTTGCTGCTGTTGATCTGCACTTTGCCGACGAATACGGGTTCGCCGCGCGTGTAGGCGAGCATCGTGGTGGTGCTGTTCCGGGCGTCGACGTCCTTGACCCATGCATCGTTGTAGGTGTACATCGTGCTGTCGCGTGCCGCGTTGAGGCCGCACTGCATACGGATGTTGATCTCTCTCGTCATTCTGTTGAGCGGGACCATGCGGAGCACCTTCATCGCGTAGCCGAGGAAGGCCGTCTTGGTGGAACCTGCAAAGTTCGCAAACGGGGTGTTGGCATAGGCGGGATCGTATTTGACTGCCTGCGCTTGGCCGCCGACCGTGATGGTCTTGCCTTCGAGATATTGGGAGACCGTCGTGCTGTTCTGTTCCGTATTGGTGACGAGTCTCTCCATTTCGAGCGCGAGTTTGTAGTAGCCGTCCCAAATCTCCTTGGCCTCTGCCTGCCCGGCCGGGTTCACGGTCACGGAGCCGTCATCATTATAGGTATAGTATTGGGTGGTGGAGAAGCCTTCGGGCGTGATCATATCCTTGAACGCGCCGTCTGCGCCGTACTTCTGATAGTCGACGAACTGCTCCATCTGATTGCGGAAGTTGGGGAACTGAGCGCCCGCGTAGGTCAGAGTGACCTGCGCTTCGGGGTCGATCGTGAGGGCCATGACCATACCGATGGCCGCTTCCATCTTCCATGCGTGATCGCCCGTGTAGTTGGTGACTTGGCCGTTGACTGCGTAGCCGACGGAGTCCATACGGGCGCCCCACTTGTCTTGGCGGAGCATCTGGTTCTTTTGGATATCTGCGGCGGAGTAGATGGTCTTGCCTTCGGAAAGGTTCGTTCTCTGCACGTTGTCGTTTGCGGCAGCGTCGCCCGTGCCCTTTCCGGTCGCACCGTTGGAGTATTCTTCCATGGTGTAGTTGGCGCCCTTCACCTTGCTGTAAAGAGCATATCTCTCGGAGACGGGGGTGGGCATCTGACCGAAGTCGAGAACGTCGAGGTGGGTATCGTTACGGGTCGCGCCGTCCCACGAACCTGCGCCGTAGAACAGCGAGCGGCCTGCACGGAAGTAGGACCAGCCGTTGTTTTCGCCGGCGTCCTTGGAATCGCCGCCGTTGTTGGCGTTCCAGTCGGAAGCGAGGGCGAGGAATGCGCCGTACGTTTCGAGGAATCTCTCGGAGTTGAACCCGTACTGCACGGCGACCTTACGAACGGTACCGTCGAGGTTGACCTTGGTCACGTCGTTGGTATCTTTGCTGACATAATCTCTCCACTTTGCGGGATCGGTGATGTCCGCGCCCTGACCGACGATGTTCTGCTGTTCATCTCTGTATGTGCAGAGTGCGTTGGCGAGGTTGATGAAGTCGGCATCGTTGCCGTACAGCCAAGGAAGGAGATAGAGCACCGCGCCGACAGCGCCGCCCGAGTTGCCCTCGTACTGCTCGCCGCCGAACACTGCCATGTTGCCGAGGCCGTTGTAGTCAACGCCGCCCTTGCCGTCGCCCTTCTGCCAATCGAAGGTGTTGAGGTAATAGGTCATCGCCCAAATGAAGGCAGCATATTCACCGTAGGTATAGGTGATGTGGCCGACCGTTTCGTCGTACGCGGCATTCGTGTTGACGGTGTTTGCGCCCGAGACCTTCAACTCATCGTTGGGGAATCCGGGGATGGTCACGACATAGCCTTCGCCGTTCGTGTAGGCCTCGCAGAGACATGCGAGCGGGTCGCCGCCTTGAAGCGCTGCGCCGTAGTTGTCATAGCGATAGAAGTTGAACGGGAAGTAACGGGTGGGCACGCCGACGTTGATGATGGGTGCGGGATTGCCTTCTTTCGCCTGCTTCGATTCGCCCGTATAGGGATTGGTATATTCCCCCGTGACCGCATACTGCACGACGCTCTTGCCGTTCGGCATGACACCGGAATCTTGGGAATAGTTGCGATCCTTGGAAACGGAACCGGGGGTCTCGTTGGAACCGCCCTTCACGGTACGTTGTTTGACTGCCAGCGTGGTCGTGACGGCCTGCTTGATGGCGTCGGTGAAGAACAGGTTGTTGTAGCCCGTGGAGAAGTTGGAGAAGTCCTTGGGCAGACCGTAGAGCCCGACTTCCTCGTTGTTCGCATCGGTATAGAACCCGTTTTGGTCCTTGTCGTAGTGCACGGCTTGACCGCGGGTGTACGACATATCCGACGTCTTTTTGTAGGAGTAGTAAGAAAGCGCGTTGGGCCAGATCTCGCCGAGCACTTCCCGGTTGGCCGCCTTGGCCGCATCGCCCGAGAGCGCGGGATCTGCGCTGACCGTGTCGATATAGTCGGCAAGGTTCAGAACGGCGCCCGTTTCCGCATACGTTCTCACATAGCGGGGTGCGAGATACATGATGTCGTACATATTATTGTTTGACCAATAATTCGACAGATTGTCGAAGTAATCCGCCTTATCCGTCTCGTTAAAGAAGTCGACGGTATAATGGGTGTTGTGCGCCGCGTTATACGCATCCATGTACTCATTGCAGATGGCCCTGTTCGTCGCCGCATCCGAGTCGTTGCAGAAGATGTACACGGTGAGCTTGTTGGGATCGGTACCTCTTCCGGGCGTACCGGACCGGTAGCCCAAGTCATTCGTCGACAAATTGCCTCCGTTATCGCCGCTACCGCCGCCGCAAGCTGCCGCCGCAAACGCGACGCTTGCCGTCATGACCGCAGAAAGAGCGATGACGGAAACACGTCTTAAAACTTTGCTCTTCTTCATTCCTTTTACCTCTTATTTTAGAATTTTTGTGCGGAAACCCTTTCGGCATTTGGGGGAAATGCACAAAAAGGCAGTCTCCGCGGAAATGGATCCCGGGGAAACTGCCGAATAAAAAAGAAGCACCCGAAAATTTTAACGCCTTCCCAACAAAAAAGCGCGTAAAATTACCGAGTGTACCTCTTCTTCATGACTTTTCCCCCATCGTCATTTCTTGTACTGTTCCTATCTTACCACGCGGCGGGGGCTTTGTCAATAGTCTTTTCAAAATTTTTTTGTGAAAACTTCACTTATTTTTCACGGTTTTTTGGGCATATTCCACGAAAAAAGTGGATTTTACTCACTTTTTTTGCCGTCCGTGCGAAGCTGCGCGGCGCTCCGTCACATCTCTGCCGTGCGGCAGAAATAGCGGTAGGTGTCATCCCTGCCGCACTCCCGCATGCCCGCGGCGAGCAGCATCTTCCCCGAGCGAACGTTTTGGAGGAAGCACTTGGCCTCGACCCGCGCGAGATTGAGCTTGGAAAAGCCGTATTCCGTATACGCCGTGACGGCCTCTTTGGCATAGCCGCGGCCCTCGTGTTCGCCCAAGAGCCGCACGCCGATCTCCGCTTCCTCGTGATAGCCGAAGCGGTGCAGCACGACCTCGCCCAAGAGCTCGCCGCTCTCTTTGAGATAGATCCCGAGGGGCATCTCCGCGCGGTGGTGAAAATCTTCCCGCGCAGACTGCAAAAAATAAGACTTATGTGCGATTTCAGGCATGTCGGTCCTGTAATCGTAGCCCCAATATTTGTTCCGCTCGACGTCGGAGGCGAGGCGGAAGTAGGCCTCTTCATCCTCGTCGGCGACGGGGCGAAGCACCAGCCGCTCGGTCTCGATCTCGGGCAGTTTTTGGACCGCGTCGATGGCCCTTTCGGGAAAAATATTATACTTATCGACGATTTCACAGGGGAGATACTGCAATTTGGACTTCCGCAGACCGAGGTCGCCCGCGTCGTCCATGCGGTTGATGAAGGCGACGTTTTCCCCAAAGGCGAGGGCAAATTCCTGCGCGATCGCGGGGTAGGCGCCCTCATAGCCGCGCAGCGCCTTTTCGATGTGGATGATGAGCATGTCGCCGCACTTCTCCCCCGCCGAAAAGGCGACGATCTTGCCATCGGCTTCGAGGATCCCCGCGGGCATGCCGAACTCCCCGAGGTGGGGCAAGATCGCATATACCTCGGCGATTTCCTCGTCGGCGATGCGGTTTCCCTTTTCGAGCTGCACGCCCTCGTACTCCTTCAAAAAGGCAACGACGCGTGGCTCATCTTCCGCCGAATAGGGCCGAAATGACCACATGGGGTAGGTTTTTCGGAATTTATTGACGTGATTCCGCTGCCCCGCATGCCTCTTCCCGGGGTACGTTTTGAAGTCCTCGGCGGCGTAGAGATAGTCCCGCCAGCGACGGTTATCGGACACGGTGACGCCCACGCCGTACCGCTCCACGAGCGCCGCAAGACGACATTTCGGCACATTCGTGAAGTGGAGCTTCATGTCGTTGTCGCGGCAGAACTTCTCGATCTCGGCGATCGCTTCCTCCTCTGCCGCCTCGTTCCCCGAGAGCGAGATGGGGTAATAAAAATAGTATTTGCCGACATAGAGCTCGCGCAGAATGAGACAGTCGCCGAAAAAGGCGTAGTCGGGCGCGAGCGTCTTGTTCCACATGAATTGAAAGCCGACGGAGTAGTCGGCGATGTGCGTCGACTGCACCCGAAACCAAGGCGCGAGAGTGAGCACATCTTCCTTTTGGGTATGATTGAATTTCAGCATATAAGTGCGATATTTTTGCCTTTTTGCCCATTTTTATGGGGCGAAATTCACTCCATTCTGTTCAAAATATCGAGTATTTCAGAGAGCCTGTCGAGGTCGTCGCGGGAGTAATAATCGATGTAGATCCTGCCCTTTTTCTCGGTCCCGATGAGGGAAACTTTGGTCTTGAAGGTGCTCCGCATGCGCTCGACGAGGTTTTTGAGCTCGACATTCGCAAGGGCCATCTTTCTCTCGTTCTCCTTGGCGAGGACCTCGGGGGGATTGAGGTGCTGTTTGACGGCGCGTTCCATCTCGCGGACCGACCAGCCCTGCTTGACGCATTCCTGTGCCAGCGCCGACTGTTCATCCTTGGGCACGGGAACGAGCGTCCGCGCGTGGCCCGAGGAGAGCTTCCCCTCTCTCACGAGCGTGATGACGTCATCGTCAAGCGTCAGAAGGCGGAGCGTGTTCGCGATCGCGGGGCGGGATTTGCCCAGCCGCTCGGCGAGCACTTCCTGCGTCAGACTGTACTCCTCCATGAGGCGCTTCATGCCGTAAGCCGCTTCGATGGGGTTGAGATCCTCACGCTGCAAGTTCTCGATGAGGGAGATCTCCTGCACTTCCTTTTCCGTGTAGTTGCGGATGATGACGGGCATGCGTTCGAGCCCGGCCATCTTGGCGGCACGGTAGCGGCGTTCGCCCGCGATGATCATGTATTTGCCGTTTTCGCCGCGGTTAACGACGATCGGACTGATGATGCCGTGCTCACGGATGGAATTCGCGAGATCGTTCATCGCATTTTCGTCAAAGGATTTACGGGGCTGGTCGGGATTGGGGTAGAGGTCATCGACCAAAACTTCCGTGACACCGGCGTCCCCTCTTGCGTGCTCGTACGCCTCTTCTGTATCATTGAACAGCGCGGAAAGTCCGCGTCCTAAACCTTTCGCCATATTATTCTTCTCCTTTTTCTTCGGTTTTTGCTAAGAATTCTTCCGTCAGAGCGCAGTAGGCCTTAGCACCCATGCACTTGGGGTCGTGCAACATGATAGGCTTGCCGTGGCTCGGCGCCTCGGAAAGGCGGATGTTGCGGGGAATGATGACTTCATACAGGACTTTGCTGAAATACTTTTTGATCTCGGCGGAGATGTCCTTGGCGGCCTTTGACCTGCCGTCGTACATTGTGAGCACGATGCCGCTGACCTTGATGTCGCGGTTGAGGTGGGAGCGCACGAGCGAGATGGAGTTCATGAGCTGCGACAGCCCTTCAAGCGCATAATATTCGCTCTGAATGGGGATGATGACGCCGTCTGCGCTCGCCAAGGCATTGATGGTGAGAAGTCCCAAGGAAGGCGGGCAGTCGATCATGATATAGTCGAACGAATTCTTGGCTTTGTCGAGCGCATTGCGCAAGACCTTCTCCCGCCCCTTTTTATAGACGAGTTCCACCTCTGCGCCCGCCAAATCGATGTTTGCGGGAAGCAGTTTGAGACCTTCGACCTCGGTATCGACCACGTTGTCCGTGACGCTCTCCTCTTCGATGAGGACATTGTAGACGGATTTTTTGAGTTTGGACTTCTGGAAGCCGAGCCCCGTCGTCGCATTGCCCTGCGGATCGAGGTCAACGAGCAGAACTTTTTTGCCCATCATGGCAAGGTAGGCAGCCATATTCACGCAAGTCGTCGTCTTGCCGACCCCGCCCTTTTGATTGGAAAATGAGAAAATTTTGCCCATCGTCAATCCTCCTTGTCGCTCTCATCGGGCCCGACTTTTTGATCGGTCTCTTCTGATTTCGCCTCGGCCTCCGGCGCGGAGACATTTCCACCGAGTTCAATGACCGATTCGGGAGAATCTTCGGCATTTTCCTGTGAATTTTTGCTTGCGCTGTCCGAATTGATGCCGAAGGGGTGATCGGGAACGTCCTTGTCGTGCTGCTCCATATAGGCGAGGACTTCCTCATAGGAAGCGCCCTTCATGAGCATATCGACCTCGGCCGTGTAGATGGTCTCGCGTTCGACGAGCACCCGCGCCATATTGTCGAGAATGGACCTGTTTTCGAGCAGGAGCTTCTTTGCCCTCTGATACGCAGCCTCGACGATGGCCTTGACCTCTTCGTCGATGATGCCCGCGGTCTCCTCGGAGTAGGTATTCCTCTGCTCGAAGTCGCGGCCGAGGAACACGGGGCCGTCGTTGCCATAGGCGATCGGGCCCAAACGGGAACTCATGCCCCATTCCGTCACCATTTTCCGAGCCAGCTGTGTTACTTTTTGAATGTCGTTCGACGCACCCGCCGAAACGTCGTGAATGACGATCTCTTCGGCCACGCGCC
>CANREK010000040.1 GCA_947629605.1 uncultured Clostridia bacterium
GTAGGGGAGGGGGTTCATTTGAAACTGTGCCCTCGTGGCTTTCCTTACGGAAACCCCCTCGGGCACAGACGGTTTTAGTCCTCTCCCGAGACATGACCCGCTCATTCTGAGGGAGCGTAGCGACCGAAGAATCCCAGCAAACGGGCGGAGTACGTGCTTCCGTAGGTTTGCTGGGATGCTTCACGTACGTTCAGCATGAGCGGCGGGGCTGCGCTCCGCCGCGTTTGCCCCCCCATCCGTCACGGCTGCGCCGTGCCACCCTCCCCCCGTAGGGGGTAGGGCTTGGATTCACTATCATTTGGAATTCGACAAGACAAGACGGAATCTCCGCGGAAATTGGCGGAAAATTTTTTTATAATCGAGAAAAAAACAGGAGCCGTACTATGAAACGTTCCCGACATCTCTCGTGGAAAACCACCCTCAAATACCTTGTCTTTCTCCCCGTCATGGTCCTTTTGAACCTCGCCCTGCCGATGCGGGAGCCCCTTGCCTTCTCCCTCTACTTCGCCCTGCTCGCGTGCGGGCTCGACCCCTTTGTTCTCTCCGCCGAATATCTCCTCGCCTCGGCGGCCGCCCTGTCCCTTGCGGCGACGCTTTGCTGTCTCTTGCAGGCGGCATTCCTCTGCCTCGCCTTTGCGGTCTTTGCGCGGATGCGGAGAAAGGTCGGCTGGGAGAAAATTCTCTTCGCCGTCCTCGCCCAGCTGCCCTTTGTCTTTCTCTATCCCCATGCGGGGTACGCTTTCCCCCTGCCCGTCATCTGGCAGAAAGTCATCCTCGCCGCCTTTCTTGCCCTGCTCGCCTTCCTCTTTGAAGGCGCCGTCCGCGCCTTGCTCTTCCGCGCCTTCCGCTGTCGTCTCGTGGCCACGGAGATCAGCGAGATCGCTCTCCTGTGGTTCTTTGCGGGCATGGGATTTTACGACCTTGCGGGGCTCATCCCCTTCTATGCCGTGACCCTCTTCCTGCTCCTCGGCGCCGCCGTTCTCCTCAAAAATGCCGCCGCCGTGCCCCTTGCGCTCGTCCTCTCCTTCCCCCTCTGCGCCGCGCGGATGAGCGTCGTCCCCGCCGCCGAGTATGCCCTGCTCGCCTGTGTCGGCGTGCTCTTTTCGCCGTACGGAAGCATCGTGTCCGCCCTCTCCGTCCTGCTCTCCTTCCTCGGCGTACAGTACTTTGAGGGACTGTTTGCGGAGAGCGCTCTCACGATCGCCCTCACCGTCTGCGCCTGTCTCCTGCCCGCCGCCGCGATCTGTTTTCTGCCCGAAAGGGCCGTGAAAAAGCTCCGCCGCACCCTGCTCTTCTATCGGGAACGTGCCCTTCCCCGCATCGCCATCAACCGCAACCGCCGCGCCGTGGGCGAACAGCTCTACGAGGTCTCCTCGCTCTTCCGCGAAATCGAGACGGCGTTCACCGCAGAGGGCAACAGGGCGCAGGGCGTGCATTTTAAGGAAAAACTCATCGCGTGCCTGTGCGCTTCCTGCCCCGGCCGCAGAAAGTGCCGCGAGACGGGCCTGTACGAGAGCTTCGACAAGCTCATCGCCGTCGGCAAGGCCAAGGGGAAGGTCAACCTCATCGACCTGCCGCAGGAGCTCTCCGCCTCCTGCCGCAACGCCGCGGGTCTGCTCTTTGCGCTCAACAAACTTCTCGACGACTACCGCCGCATGGAACAGGAGCTCGAAGCGGCGCGGGCGGGCAGAAAACTCCTCGCGGAACAGGCCCACGGCGTCAGCGAGATCTTGAAGGACATCGCCCTCGAACAGAGCGAGGAATTCGCCTTTTCGGAGGAAGAGCGCATTCTCTCAAACGCCCTCTCCGCCGCGGGAATGATGAGTTCGGAGATCTTTCTCTACGGCGAAGGCACCCTCTTTACGGCCTCGATGACCCTCCTCGAAAGCACCGACCCCAAAAAGCTCTGCCGCGTCGCTTCCCGTGCGCTCGGCGTGCCGCTTGCCCTCTCCGAAAAGATCCCTTTAACGTCCGACCGTGCCTGTTTCATCCTGCGCCGCAGGCCCGACTTTGACGCCGCATTCGGCATCGCCGCCTGTCCCAAGACGGGCGAGACGGCGAGCGGGGACACCCACTCCGTCTTAAAGATCGACGAGAGACGCTTCCTCGTCGCCCTCTCGGATGGCATGGGGAGCGGGGAAGGCGCACGCTCGGTCTCGGACCGAACGCTGTCGCTTCTCGAGAGCTGTTATAAGGCCAAGATGCCGTCCGACACGGTGCTCTCCACCGTCAACCGCCTCATCGCGCTCTCGGGGGAAGAGACGTTCTCCTGCCTCGACGTCGCATCCGTCGACCTCGACACGGGCAATGCGGACATCGTCAAGATCGGTGCGCCCATGGGATTTTTGCTGTCGGGGGAAGAGCTCCGCGTGCTCGAAGGGGAGAGCCTGCCCATCGGCATGCTCGAAGCAGTGCACCCCGCCACGATGCGGGTCAATATGAAGGCCGAGGACTTCCTCATCTTTATGAGCGACGGCGTGACGGCGGCGTTCGGGTCGTCGGCGGAGCTGTGCTCGTATTTGAGCGGGCTCAAACCGCTCAACCCGCAGTCGCTCGCCGAGGAGATCTTAAAAAAAGCCCTCGGCCGCTACAAGGGAACAGCCGAGGATGACATGACGGTCTTGGCGGTGAAACTCACCCGCGCCGCGTAAAAATTAAAAATTAAAAATTAAAAATGAAAAATTGAGGTGGAGAATTGAGAATGCGGCGGGGCGCCTTTGCGCCCCGCCGCTCATGCTGAACGCATGTGAAGCATCCCAGCAAACCCACGGAAGCACCATGTCTCTGCGCTCATGCTGCCCCGCCCGCACGTTCTTTATGGCGTCGAAGGGCGGCACGAGCGCCCATAGGCGCGAAGTAGCCGCGGGGCTCATAGAGAATACGGGAGTGGTTCCGAAGAATCTCGCGGGGCGATTACGGACCATTCTAATCGCGTCATGGTGAGCGTAGTCGAACCATCACCTTATTATTGCTGCGGTGATCCTTCGACTCCGCCCTATGGGCTCCGCTCAGGATGACGCATTTGGAACGGTGCCGTAGAAATGTGCGGCGAGATGCTTCGGACATGCTTCCATAGACTGCGTTTGTGTTCTACTGCTCAGCATGACGCCGCACGCACCCACTCCGCCCGTTTGCCGGAATTCTTCGCTACGCTCAGAATGAGCGTGCGCCGAGCAAAGAAATGTTCGAAACATTCCCACTCACTGCGCGTGGCAGGGTCTCCCTGCCTAAGCGCACCCGATTTGCGCGATACCTCGCGCTTATTGTTCTTGCATATAACGCTTCCGCGGCCAATCCGATTGATGAACAACGCGTGTTCGCTCGAACAGTTTCTTTACGCCGCCGCGCGAGATCCTTCGACTACGCTCAGGATGACGCGCGGGTCGGCTTCCGTTTTGCCGCGCGGCAAGCAAAGAAATGTTCGAAACATTCCCACTTACTGCGCGCGGCAGGGTCTCCCTGCCTAAGCGCACCCGATTTGCGCGATACCTCGCGCTTATTGTTCTTGCATATAACGATTCCGCGGCCAACCCGATTGATGAACAACGCACTTTCGCTCGAACAGTTTCTTTTCGCCGCCGCGCGAGATCCTTCGACTACGCTCAGGATGACGCGCGGGTCGGTTTCCGTTTTGCCGCGCGGCAAGCAAAGAAATGTTCGAAACATTCCCACTCACTGCGCGTGGCAGGGTCTCCCTGCCTAAGCGCACCCTATTTGCGCGATACCTCGCGCTTATTGTTCTTGCATATAACGCTTCCGCGGCCAAAGTGATTGATGAATAACGCACTTTCGCTCGAACAGTTTCTTTACGCCGCCGCGCGAGATCCTTCGACTACGCTCAGGATGACGCGCGGGTCGGCTTCCGTTTTGCCGCGCGGCAAGCAAAGAAATGTTCGAAATACCTACACCATCATCGCAATACTCAAAAATTGGAGCACGGTGCCGGCGATCGTAAAGAGGTGCCAGACGGAGTGGAAATAGCGGACTTTCTTCCCGAAGGCGAAAAACACGATGCCCGCCGTGTAGGCGATCCCGCCGAAGAGGAGCAGCAGCACGCAGCTCAGCGGCACTGCTTTGAGGAGCATCGGCAAAAAGGCGATCGCGAGCCACCCGCTCACGAAGTACATCGCCATGGAGATGCTCTTCACGACGATATTGTTCATGGCGATGGCATTCATCGTGATGCCGATGACGGCGACGGCCCATTCCACGCCGAGCACGACCCACCCCATCGTCGTGCCGTAGAGGGGAATGAGACAGTAGGGCGTAAACGTGCCCGCGATGAGGAGATAGATCGTGCAGTGGTCGAAGATGCGGAACACCCGCTTCCCCCTGCCGCTGGGCAAAAAGTGATAGAGCGAGCTCATCGTGTAGAGCACGACGATGCCGAAGCCGAATGCCGACACGGCGATCATTCTGACGGTATTCCCCCATGTCATGTAGAGGAGGAGCGCCCACACGGCAAGGCCGATGGCCCCGCCCGTGATGTGCGAGACAGCGTTGAATATCTCTTCTCCCTTGGTGTAAAGGGGTTTTGATGTGGTTTTGTTGATGACAGCTTCCATATGATATGCCTCCGAATCAAGCCTCATCCCGATGATAGCACGCGGAGGTGCAAAAAGCTACCTATTGATGTCTCCCCCGCCGCTACTCTCATTTTGCCCATTTCTACGCAAAAAATACCCATTCTACTCCAAAAAAATTCCACTCTACTGTGAGTAGAGTGGGGGTTTTGCGCGGCGGCACGTTGTGCGTAACACCCCTTCCGTCTCGCTACGCTCGACACCCACCCCTCGGAGGGGTGGGCAAGTCTTGGCGCCCCCTTGAGGGGGAGCTCCCGCGTAGCGGGTGAGGGGGTGTCTTTCCGATTCCGCCCGCCGCGAGGTTCAATTCAACACAATGGCAAGCACGATGACGGCGATGACGCCGAGGATGCCGATGACCCAGCCGATGGTCTTAAAGAGCCGTTCCTTTTTGGGGTCCATGGGCGTGTAGCCGCGCGGGGTCAAGACGCCGCCGCACTTGGGGCACTTCGTCAGATGATCGAGCACCCTCTCCCCGCAGTGGGGGCAGGTGACGAGGTGCTTCTCGATCTGTGCCTTCCGCTTTTGGATGCGCTCCTCCTTTTTTCGCTCCTCGTCCTCATAGACAGTCGTTTTTTTGCTCATAACCTTCAATTTTTCACGCAATCGAACTGATATGCCGCGGTGTAGGCATACACCTCGCCGACATCGGGCAGGGAGCTCCCGCGGGCCGCGTACTCCTTGACGTTGACATTGTTGGGAATGGCCTGCGTTTCGAGGCAGAACCCCGCCCGCTTGCCGTAATAGTTATGTTTGCCCTCTTGGTGAAGTCCGTTTCCCGCGTAGAACTGCACGGCGGGCGCATCGGTGTAGCAGCGCATGCGAATGCCCGTCTTACGGCTCTCGGCGACGGCGTAGAGCGCATATTCCCCCTTGCCCTTCCGCAGAACGTAGCAGTGGTCGTAGCCGTTGCCCTGCGCGAGGTCGAGGTCCTGCGTCTCGATGTCCCGCCCGATCTCCTTTTTCTCGTTGAAGTCAAAGGGCGTGCCGCCGACCATGCGGAATCCCCCCTCGGGGATCATCGTGGGGCTCGTCGGCGTGATCATGTCCGACTTGATTTCAAGCACATTGTCGAGAATGGAGCCGTCCGCCTCGCCGTTCAGGTTGAAATAGGCATGGTTGGTGAGGTTGACCGCCGTCTTTTTGTCGGTCTCGGCGCGGTAGGAGATTTTGAGTTCGCCGCCGCGGAACGAATAGGTCACTTCCACTTTGAGGTTCCCGGGGTAATTTTCCTCGCCGTCGGGGGAGAGCAGGGACAAGACGAGATCGCCGTCCTTCTCCTCGACATTCCAGAACTTTCTGTTGAAGCCGACCTTGCCGCCGTGGAGGTGATTGCCGCGGTCGTTGCAATATAAGTCGTAAATTTTTCCGTCGATGGGAAGTTTTCCCTCGCCGATGCGGTTGCCGAAGCGGCCGATGAGCGCCCCGAGATAGCCGCCGTTGCGCTCGTAGCTCTGCACGTCGTTGTAGCCGAGAAGGACATCGGTGAGCTCTCCCCTCTTGTTCGGCACGACGAGGCTCTGCAAGATACCGCCGTAGTTCAAAACGGTGACATAGGCGTCGCCGTCGTGCAGGGTGTAGGCAGTGACGTCTCTGCCGTCCAAAGTCTTGGCAAAATGCTTTTGTGTGATCATATCCACTCTCCTTGATTGGGTTCGATTTCTTTGACGCCGCTCCCGCGGAGAGCCGTGAGATAGACGCTGTCCTTTCCGAACACGCGGGCCATGCCGCGCATGTATTCCTCTTCGCCGCCCTCTTCGACAAAGGCGAGCACGGCGCCCGTGAATCCGCCGCCCATCATGCGGAAGGCCCCGCCCTTTAAGAGCTCTTCGGAAAGTTTGAGCGCGAGCGCGACGGGCTGGGTGACGCTACCGGGCACGAAACAGTTTTGCAGGAGCTTATAGGAACTCTCCCCGCTCTCTTGCACTTGTGCCAAAAAATCGCACTTATTGTCGATTTTCAGCGCTTCCGCCGCCCGATCGACGCGGTCGTTTTCTTCAAAATAATGAATGCTTCTGAGGATCGCCCGTTCGCTCACCCGCTGTTTGAGGGCGGGGAGACGGTCGAAGATCTCTTCCTTTGTGACCTCGCGAAGGGTCTTTTTCCCGAAAAATGCGGCAACATCCCCCATCTCTCTGCGGATGGCGGCGTAGTGGGCGGTGAGGGCGGAATGCGACCCGCCCGTGTTGGTGAGCACGGCGCTGTACCCTTTCAGAATGGGAAGCGGGGTGATCTCGGGCGCGGCGGAGTCGGCGAAGTCGATGCGGTTGAGCCCGCCGAAGGCGACGCCGCACTGATCCAAGAGCCCGCACGGCTTGCCGAAGTAGACATTCTCCGCAAACTGCCCCGCCTGTGCCATTGCAAGCGGCGTAAGATTTCCCCCAAAGGCCAGCGCATTCTCGATGGCGGCGATGAGCACGCAGAAAGCGGCCGACGAGGAGACCCCCGCCCCGCGGAAGATATTGCTCGACGTATAGGCCGTAAATCCGCACACAGGTCCCATTTTTTGCAGGTAGAAGAGCACCCCGCGGAGGAGAGATGCGGACTTACCTTTCTCCCCCTCGCGCACGGCGAGGTCGTCAAGGTCGATGCGGATGGGCCGATAGCCCTCGGAGACGATCTCCACACACTTGTCCTCGGGCAGAACGGCCGCGAGGATGTCGCAGGAGATCGCCGAGACGAGCACCTTGCCGCAGTTGTGGTCGGTGTGGTTGCCCACGATCTCCGCTCTCCCGGGCGCGGAAAACCAGCGGACTTCTCCCCTCCGCGCGGAGGGCAGACGGCCCGCGAGCCTCTTCATGCGGAAAGTCCTCTCCCGCATTGCCCCTTCATTGAGATCCTGCATGGGGAAAGTATATCACAAATCGCAAAGAAAGTAAATAATTTCCGAGAATTTATTCAAACTTCCTAATATGCAGAGAAGATTCATTCCCGCGGTTTTGCTGTTCGTCACCCTGCTCCTCATCCTTGCGGGGTTGGGGGCGAGGATGAACGCCGTCCCCGTCATTTCCTTTGCCGCCGAAAAGGAGATCTACCTCACCTTTGACGACGGCCCGAGCACTTCCGTCACCGAGAAAGTTCTCGACATCTTGAAGGAAGAGAACATCAAGGCGACCTTTTTCATCGTGAGCGACAGGGTGCAGGGCAGAGAAAAGACCCTGCGGCGCATCGCGGCCGAGGGCCATACCTTGGGCGTCCACTCCAAGACGCATGTCTATTCGGAAATTTACAGCTCGGCGGGCGCCCTCTTGAAGGATGCCGAAGCCTGTGCCGAGACCATCCGCCGCGTCACGGGCATCAACCCCCGCGTCTACCGCTTCCCCGGCGGCGGCGAGCACCCCGCTTCGGCAAAGCTCCTGCGCCAGCACGGGTACAGGATCGTCGGGTGGAATGCCGTCTGCGGCGACGAGGAGATCCGCGGCGCCGATGCCGAGACGCTCTACTCTTCCGCGGTGGAGACGGCCAAGGGCAAGCGGCCCGTCGTGCTCCTCATGCACGATTCGGCGACCCACCGCGCCACTGCCGAGGCACTTCCCCTCATCATCGAGCACTTTCGCGCCGAGGGCTATACTTTTTCGGCATTTTGAGCCCCGCAAGCCGTTTCTCGGCAAAGCGGCACAGCGCCCCGAGAAGGAGCACGGACAGCGAGGAGAGCGCCACCAAAAGCCACTGACGGGCGTCGAGCGCGGTGAGGTCGAACATGGCGCGGAGGGGCGGCAGGGCGACGAGGAGCACGTTCAAAAGGATCCCGACGGCCGCCGTCAACAGCAAGACGGGGTTGGAAAAGTGGTCTTTGAGTTTGAGGTCGAAGTCCTCGCACCGCACGTTGAAGGCGTGGAGAAGTTCCAAAAGGGACATCGCAAGGAAGGCCATCGTCGAGGCGGCGCCATTGCCGAAGCGGAGTGCATAGCAAAAGAGCGCGATGACCGCCGCACTTTGCATGACGCCGAAAAAGACCATGCGAAGTAGGGAATGCGGGGAGAAGATCTCCCTGTCCGAGACGGGCGGGCGCAGCATGGCCCCCTCCGTGCGTTCGACGCCGAGTGCGAGCACGGGCAGGGAATCGGTGATGAGGTTGATCCAGAGCAGCTGGGTGGAAGTGAGGAAGTCGAATTTCCACAAGAACAGCGAGACAAACAGCACGCACAGCACTTCGGCAAGATTGGTGGAGAGGAAGAAGGAGACCGTCTTTTTGACGTTGAAAAAGACGTTCCGTCCCTCCTCGACCGCCTTGACCATCGTGGAAAAATCGTCGTCGGTAATGATCATATCGGCGGCGTTTTTGGTGACGTCGGTGCCCGAACCCATCGCAACGCCGATGTCCGCGGCCCGAAGCGCGGGGGCGTCGTTGACGCCGTCTCCCGTCATTGCCACGACTTCGCCGTGCCCTTTGAGGGCTCCCACGATCTGCTGTTTGTGACGGGGAGAAACGCGGGCATAGACCGAAAATTCCTCCGCCCGCGCAGCGTAAGCGTCGCCGAGCGCATCCATCTCCTCGCCCGTGATGACTTCCCCCTTGGTCTCGGCGATGCCGAGGCGGGAGGCGATGGAGAAGGCGGTCTCGGCGGAATCCCCCGTGATCATCACCGTCCTGACGCCCGCACGCTTGCAGGCGGAGACGGCGGAGGCGGCGTTCTCCTTGGGCGGGTCGAGCATCGCGGCGAGGCCCAAAAAGGTCAGCTCGCTCTCCTCCCGCTCCCCCTCCGCAAAGGCGAGAACGCGCATGGCCCGCGTCGAAAACTCCCTCTCGCGGGCAAAAATTTTGCGCCGTTCCCCCTCGCCGAGGGGGAACCTGACGCCGTTTTTCAGCACATAAGTGCACTTTTTGATAAGAACATCGGTCGCGCCCTTGGCAAAGAGGCGGCCGTCCGAGGAGACGACGCTCATCATCTTGCGCTCGGAGGTGAAGGGGGTGCCCCCGACGATGCGGGCGGAACAGTCCACGCCGTGGCGGTCGCAAAATTCCACGAGGGCGACCTCGGTGGGATCGCCGACGTACCTGCCCTTTTCCCCCTTGACAGTGTGGCAAATG
>CANREK010000041.1 GCA_947629605.1 uncultured Clostridia bacterium
AATCGCTTACTCTTCCTCATGTTCCCCGCTTCCGACCTTGTCAACGATCTTGCCGACGATGTCCCCCGCCTTCTCGATGAGCCCGTCGAGGGGGTCGTTCGTGAGCTTGACGACACGGCATTCCACCCCGTCGTCGATGAGGAATCCCGCAGGTTTGAGGTTGATGACCGTCCCCGCGCCGCCCGCAAAGGGATAGGTCTCGTCGATCTTCACGGCCTTGACTTCGCCGTATTCGCCCCCGCCCGAGAGATACCCCATCGTCACTTTGGTGAAGGGGATGACCTGTGCCCCGCTCGCCGTCACGACGGGACTGCCGATGATCGTGTTTACGTCGATGAGACTTGTAAGTTGCTCCGCCGTCTTTTCAAGGATGCTGTCGATCTTTTTTTTCTTATCCAATTTATGAATGCCTCCAATGCTTTTTTCAAAAACGCCATGCCGAGCACAAAGCCGTTGAACACGGTCGCCGTCTCCACGGAGACCTTCAAACAGGCCGTATCTGCAAGCAGCGTGTTGTTCTTTAAGGTGACAAAGGGATGCTTGGTCCGAAGGTACGCAAAGGAGCCTCCGCCGACGGACTGCAAAAATGCCGCGATCAACACGCCATAGACGCTGTCCGCGCCGCCCGTTTCCACCGTCTGGCAGAACCGCCAAAGTTGAAATCCCTTGGTGATCTCAAATTTCTTCCTCGTGTCGGCCATCTTGTCAAAGGGAATGAACACGGCCTTTTTTTCGGTGAGATGGATGGCGATGCCCTCTCTGTCGAGCTGTCCGTATCCGCCGAAAAACTTCAAATGGCGATACGCCGAGAGCGAAAACCAAGCGCGATTCTTGCGGATATCCACATAGGCATCGAGCCATAGGAACGTGGGAAAAAAGGTAAGAAAAAATCCCGCGAATGTGGACCATACAAAAAATTCGCCCATGACCGTAATATGGGCGAATCTTGAAAAAATATTTATTTTCGGAAAATTTTTCAGCCGATCTTGACGAGGTCGCTGTCGTCGAGGCCGCGCAGGAAGTCGGGGATCTCGTAGCCGTCGCGGACTTCCTCTCTCTCCCCGCCCGATTTGGGCTCGCGCGTCTTTGCGGGCCCGGGTGCGGGAGCTCCGTCGCCGTCGCCGTCCTCCCCCTCCTCGTCGTCGCCCGTGTACTCCTCGCGCGCATAGAGATAGCTGTCCCTCTCGTCGATCGAGGCGTTGCGGATGGCGTCCATGAGGGTGTCGTAATCGGGCAGATCTTCGAGCGTGTTGAGCTTGAAGCGCTTCAAAAATTCGTCCGTCGTGGCAAAGAGAATGGGATGGCCGATGGCGTCCTTTCTGCCGCAGGGATAGATGAGCTTCAAATCGAGCAGAACGTTGACCGCATAGTCGCTGTTGAGCCCGCGGAGCATCTCGATCTCGCTCCGCGTGATGGGCTGTTTGTAGGCGATGATGGCGGCGCATTCGAGCACCGTGCGGGTGAGCTCCTTCTGACGGATGGGATTGAGCACCGCCGCAACTTGGTCCTTGAAGAGCGGATTGGTCGCAAGCTGTGCCTTTTTGTTGAATTCGAGGAGCTGGATGCCCTGCCCTTCGCCGTATTTTTCTTTCAATTCTTTGAGAGCACGCTTGATCTCGCCCTCAGTGACTTCCAATTTCTCGGCAATATCCGCAAGCGGGACCGCCTTGCCGGAGGCAAAGAGCACTGCCTCAATTATACTCGTCAATTGTTCCAAAAGGTTCGTCCTCCTTTCTGTCGGGGTTGAGGGATATCACGATCTCCCCAAAGGCTTCTTCCTGTCTTACACACAAAAATTGCATTTTCAAGAGTTCCAGCATCGCTTGGAAGGTCGTGACGATCTCCGCCTTGGTGTAATCCTCCGAGAAGAGCTCTTCGAATTTGATCGAATGCCCCTCCTCGATGCTCTCCATGATGAACGTCGCCTTCTGCTCCACGGTGTACTCGTCGCGCGGGATCTCGCGGACTTCGTCCCCCGTCTTTTTGCTCTCGCGTTGGAGCATCAAGGTCTGAAATGCCGAGATGAGCCCGTCGAGCGTCAAGGCATCGAGGTTGAACACCGTCTTGGTCTCCCCGACGTCCTTATCGGGTTCCTTGAAATAGTAGCCGACGGTTTCGAGCTCTTTGAGCTTTGTCATCTCCTCTTTGATGAGCCTGTACTCTTCGAGCGCCTGAATAAGATTGTTCTTTTCGTCCTCGATCTCCTCGTCGTAGTAGGGATCCTCTTCGAGGTTGGGAACGAGGTACTGCGCCTTGATCTTGATGATGGAGGCGGCGATGTTGAGATAGTCGCTCACCTTGTCGACATCGAGATAAGGCAATCCCTTCATGTAGTCGAGGAACTGCTCCGTGACCTCGGAGACAAAGATGTCCTTGATCTCGATCTCCTCCTTGTTGATGAGATAGAGAAGCAGATCCAAGGGGCCCTCAAAGTTGTTGAGGACTGTCGTATAGTCGACGTTCGATTCAAATTTATCGCGATCTACCATAAGAGCGAACTCCAAATGTTACTGAACGGGACACCGAATGCGGGCCCCCACGCGGCAAGGATGGGGAAGCCGAAGATCTTCTGCGCAAACTGCATGAACCAGCCGAGGATGTTGAAATAGTCCATCATCGGGACATAGGGCGTGAGCATGCGGCACAGAAAGCTCTCGATGATCAAAAAGAGAAGAATATACTGCCCGTTCTGCCGCAAAAAGCGATAGACTTTCCCCCTGCGCCGATTGAGCGCATCGACGATGCGGAATCCGTCGAGCGGAAAGAGCGGCAAGAGGTTGAACACGCAGAAACTCAGACTGTACACATAGAGCATGTACAAGAGATCGGTCAAAAAGGCGGTGAGAAAGGTGATATTCGGCATGAAGTTGAGCGCAAGGAGAAAGAGCGGATAAAAGAAAAACGCCATGATGTAGTTCATCACGATCCCCGCGCTTGCCGTGAGCCCGAGCCCCAAACGATATTTTTTGAAGTTGTTCGGATCGATGGGAACGGGTTTCGCCCACCCGAAGCCGACAAACGTAAAGCAAATGAGACCGATCAGGTCAAAATGCTTCAACGGATTCAGCGAGAGCCGTCCGTACAGTTTTGCGGTCGGATCCCCGCACTTATAGGCGACGTATGCGTGCGCAAATTCGTGGCAGGTGAGCACGACGACCACGGCGAGAAAACTCGCCAACAGCTCGATCACCCTTGAAAGATATATCATGTAAGTTTATTATAACAATCTTGCCCGAAAAAAGCAAGAAAAAAGCGCACGTTATGTGAAAATTTCACTCTATTTCAGGGAATCGGGAATGACGTCGAAGCGAACGAGGTCCTCGTAGCGCTGCGGCCGAATGATGTATTCCGCCTTTCCCCCCTTCACCAGCACCGCGGGCGGAATGAGATTGCGGTTATAGTTGCTCGCCATGGAATAGTTGTACGCCCCCGTCGAGAGCACGGCGACGATGTCGCCCCGCTCCGCCTTGGGAAGCGCCATATTGACGCCGATGAGGTCCCCGCTCTCACAGCATTTTCCCGCAAGGGAAACGAGCTCCGTGGGCCGCTCCGCCGCGCGGTTGGCAAGGACCGCCGTGTACTTCGATTGATAGAGGCAATAGCGGGGATTGTCGAACATTCCCCCGTCGATGGCGACATATTTTCTGAGCCCGGGGATCTCCTTGATCGCGCCGACCGTGTAGAGCGTGATGCCCGCTTCGCCCACGATGGAGCGGCCGGGCTCGATGAGGATGCGGGGCTCGGCAAGGGAGAGCGCTCTGCACTGCTCTTTGACGGCCGAAATGAGCGCGGAGAGATAGCCCCGATAGCCGCCCGCGGGGAGTTTGTTGTCCTCGTCGGTGTACCAAATGCCAAATCCCCCGCCCATGTTGATGGCTTCGGGCTCAAAGTCGTATTTTTTCTTGATCTCCGCGGCAAAGGAGAGCACTTTTTCCACGGCGAGCACGAAGGACTGCTTTTCAAAGATCTGCGACCCGATATGGGAATGATAGCCGAGAAGTCGGAGATGCTTCTTTTGGAGAATGTGGCGGGTCATCTCCTCCGCCGTGCCGTTGTGCACGGAGAAGCCGAACTTGCTGTCGGGCGTCGCCGTCTGCACAAAGGCGTGCGTGTGAGCCTCCACCCCGGGATTGATACGGAGCATGACATCTTGCGTGATGCCCCGCTTTGCGGCCTCGGCGTCGAGAAAATCGGCCTCTTCCGCAGAATCGACGACAAAACACCCGATTTTGGCATCGAGAGCATAGGTGATCTCGGCGGGAAGTTTGTTGTTTCCGTGGAAGTAGATCTTCTCCGCGGGGAAGCCCGCTTCGAGTGCCGTGTAGAGCTCCCCGCCCGAGACGACGTCGGCGCCGAGTCCTTCCTCGTTTGCGATCACATACATCGCCTTACAGGAAAAGGCCTTGGAGGCGTAGAGCACGAGGCCGCGCCCGCCGTATTCCTCCGCGATTGTGTCGCGATAGATGCGCATCATGCTCCGAATATAGGCCTCGTCAAAGACATAGAGCGGCGTGCCGAACTGCTTTGCAAGCGCCACGCAGTCCGCCCCGCCGATTTCGAGATGTCCCTCTTTGTTCACTTTCAATGTTTCTCTTTCGTTCATTCTGCCGACCCTCTGAAAGTTTTGAAATTATTATATCACAGCGCCGCCTTTTTTTCAAGAAAAAAAGGCATTCCGGAAAAGTTTTTTCCATTATGCCTGACATAGTACTATGCAAAACCGTCAATTCCACGATTTCGAGAGCTCTCTGAGGGCGTCCCACCATGTGTATGCGGGAGCTTCTTCGAGGGAGACGAGCTTGACGCGGCCGATCTCCACGCCGCTGCGATAGAGAATCGCTTCTCCCGCTTCCTCCCCCTTTTGCACGGGCGCTTTGAGCGCATGCGGGCAGATCTCCACGCTCAGATCCCTGTTTTCCCCCTTTTTGCCGAAGGCGGTAAGCGATGTTTCGGCGCAGATGCCGATCTCTTTCACCCGACTGCCGCCGACGGGGACCTTTTCGCCGATCTCCTCCCCCGCTTTCAACACGATATGGTTTTCGTAGCCGTTGAAGGCCTCATTCAGGAGAGACGCGACGATGGCGTTCCTGTGTTTGGAATTCTCCGCGCCGATGACGACGGAGATGATGCGCATCTCGCCGCGCTTTGCCGTCGCGGCAAGACAGGAGCCCGCCTCACTCGTGTAGCCCGTCTTTCCGCCGTCACAGCCGCTGTAACTCCGTATGAGCTTGTTGGTGTTGGTCATCTGAATGGTCCTGCCGTCGGGATGTTGAAAGTCCTCCATCCACACCTTGGCAAATTCAAAGTACTTTTCATGCCTTAACAGCGCTTTCAGCATCGTCGCAACGTCTTTGGCGCAGGAATATTGGGGCTCTTTGGGAAGGCCCGTGCAGTTTGCAAAGAGCGTATTCTCCGCGCCGAGCTCCTTCGCCCGTGCGTTCATCCTGTCGATGAAGGCGCTCTCGCTGCCCGCGACCCGCTCCGCGATCGCCACGCAGGAATCGTTGGCCGAACAGACGGCAATGGAGCGCAGGAGCTGTTCCGCGGAATAGCTCAGCCCCGCATCGAGGAACACCTGCGATCCCCCCATGCCCGCGGCGTTCTCGCTCACCGTGATCATTTCGTCGTAGGCAAGTTCCCCGTTGTCGACGGCTTCAAAGGACAAAAGCAGGGTCATGATCTTGCACATGCTCGCGATCGGGAGACGCTTCAACGCCTCTTTTTCGTAGATCACCGTCCCTGTTTCGAAGTCGCAAGTGTAGGCGGCCTTACAGTTCGGCTCCGATTCGAGCGCATTTGCCCGCACGGCGCCCGTATTCGCCATGCCGATCGTCGCCGCAAGCAGCGCGGCGGTCAAAATCAATTTCTTCATACCCTCAGTTTGTGACGGGTTCCGAAAAATACACTTACAAAATTTTACCTATCGGATGAAAGAGCGCAAGGAGAAGCAGCATTTCGGCAAGATAGACGAGCGCGATAAAGAATAAGACCGTGAAAAAATCGCAGACGATGCCCCAAAAGTCGGCTCTGCAAAAGGAAAAATGAAACGCTCTGCCGCAGGTGATCGTCGCCGCAAAGATGAGAATGACATCGGAGGCGAGGTGGATCGGAAGATACAGGATGATGACGACCATCGCCCCGGAAATCTTGTAAAAATCGATGAAAACATAGACGCTCCCGCCGAATGTGAACGCCCGATACACGAGAACGGCGATCGGAAGGAGCAGCGCAACGGGATGAATGCCGCCGACAAGGATGAGAAGGGCGAGCAGGGCGCATCCCCCCGCCCTTTGGAGAAAGATGATAAAGACGTTGGTGTCCGAATAGCAGATATCCGTCAAAAAGCTGTCGCAGACGGTGAGATGATACTCGTAAACGGCGGGAGAATTGATGACGCACATGCCGAGAACGGCAAACAAGACCGTGAGAATGGCCAAAAATATCAACGTTTTTTTGCGTTCAAGGGCTCTTGCAAAGAACCCCTGCATAAAAAACAGGTCCATATCCTATGATATGAACCGTGTTTCGATAGAATTCGTCAAAAACTTTCGGCATATGTCCGCTGCCGTGACCGCATGGGTCGAAAAAGATATCAATTTCATGGTTTTATGCTCCGCATGACGCGCTTATAGTCGCGTTTTGCGTTGAAGGCCGCCTTGACATAGACGGTATTGCTCCCCTCGTCAAAGGTGTAGAAGATCAAATACTCCTTATGTACGAGAAAGCGGTACCCTTGGCAGACGAGATTTCTGTCGTCGGGGATCGCCCCCGCCTGCGGAAAGTCGGCAAGACGAAGTACTTCCGCCCTCAATTCCGTCACAAATTTTACGGCAGTTTCCCCGTCTTTCGATATGTCGAGAATGTCCAGCGCGATCTTCTTAAAATCTGCGATCGCGGTCTCCGTCATTTGTATGTTGCAGCACATGGTTTACTCCGAAATGGACTTTACGATCTCGTCGAATGCCGCATCGAGCGACTTCACTCTGCCGAGCCGAACGTCATCCTCCGACTGCGCCAAATGCGCATAGAGTTCCAGCCGCTCTTTCATCTCTTGAAGAGCCGCCTGTTGCGCAAGAAAGTCCTCATGGCTCATGAGGACCGTATCCTCTCTCCCGTTGACGGTGATTGCAACGGGATTCTGCCGCGTCAGAGCGGATATCTGCCCGTAGTTTGTGCGAAGATCCTTGGATGGGCGAATGGAAATTCCGATAGCCATACTCTTTCCTCCCTGTATTGTAGTCATATTATAACATAATTTGTCTACGTTGTCAAGACAATTCTTTACAATTTCAGATTTAATAATGATAGAGAGAAGTCCACAGGCGCTCCCGTGGACTGTTCTCAATTCAATTTTTTATCATATTCTCGATGCCGATGCCGTAGCCGCGGGTGGGGTCATTGAGAAAGACGTGCGTGACGGCGCCGATCAGCTTGCCGTTCTGCACGATGGGACTGCCGCTCATGCCCTGCACGATGCCGCCCGTCTCGGAAATGAGCCTTTCATCCGTCACTTTGATGACAAAATTCTTGTTCTCCTTGTTGTCCGCGTCGACTTTCGCGATGCAGACCTCATACTTTTGCGGACAGATGCCGTCGATCGTCGAGAGGATGACCGCCTTCCCGATCGTCGCCTCCGAGAGCGGCGCGATCTCCACAAGCTCGGTGTGGGAGAAATCATAACTCTTGTCGAACGTGCCGTAAAGTCCCGTTTCGCAGACCGTCTCGGCCTTTGCGATCGTCTTGTCGTTCAGAAAGAGCCCTCTGAGCTCCCCCGCCCTGCCCCGCTTGCCTTTGGTGATGCCGATCACGCTGCAAAGATAGACTTTGGGGTCGGAAATCGAAAGCGATTGGTTGTTCTCGTCGCACACGGCATGCCCGAGGGAGCCGAACGCGAGCGTGTTTTTGTGGATATACGTCACCGTTCCGATCCCCGTCAGGGTGTCGCGGATGAGCACGCCGATCTTGTAATTCCCGCTCTTTTTGTCCTTGATGGGAAGGATCCCGACTTCCGCCTTCTCCCCGTCCCGCTTGATCGTGAACTTGATCTCCTTGCCGCCGCTCCTTGCGAGCGCACGGTTCATGTCGTCGATGGTCTTGATCTCAATGCCGTCCGCGGCACAGATGAGATCGCCGATTTTGAGCCCGACTTCCTCGGCGGGCCGATGAATGCCGTCCTCCGCACTGACCTCGGAGAGGCCGATGACTTCGGCGCCTCCCGCGGAGAGCGAAAATCCTGCCGTCATTCCGCCGAGATAATATAGATCGGAAGCGGCGTTTGCATCGATCCCCGTCCCCCAAAAGAGCGAGACGGCGAGAAACAGCGCAAAGGCCGCGAAAAAAAATTTCAGCTTACGCATGAAAACCTCCGTTTGGAGATTATTTTGCGTAAGCTGTCAACTTCTATGCGACAAAAGCGCTGCCATCAGAGGGATTTTTTGTAATCGTCGGCCTCGCCGAGAAGCTGTTCGGCGTGTTTGAGGGCGATCTCCCCCGTATCTCCGCCGATGAGCCGTGCGATCTCGCTCCGTCTCGCATCCCCCTCCAAGGGATGGATGTGCGTACACGTTCTGCCCTCTTCCTCTGTCTTTTCGATGAGGAAATTCCTGTCGGCAAAGGCGGCGATGCGGGCAAGGTGGGACACGGCGATAATTTGCGTATTTTTGGAAATTTTGCAGAACTTTTCGCCCACGACCTTGGCCGTCTTTCCGCCGATCCCGGCGTCGATCTCGTCAAAAATGTACGTTCCGAGGCCGCCGATGCGGGACATCTGGGACTTGATGGCGAGCATGAACCTCGACATCTCGCCGCCGCTGATGATCTTGCCGAGCTCCTTTAATGGCTCGCCCTTGTTGGCGGAGAAGAGGAATTTCACCCCGCCGAGCCCCTCTTCCGTCGTCTTGCCGACGTCGTCGCGGGTATAGTCGGAGAAGGCGATCTCGAACTTTGCGGAACCGATGTTGAGGGTCATGAGCTCCTCCGTCACGCGCTCCGTGAGCCCCTCGGCGGCCGTCTTTCTCGCCTCGGTGAGTTTGACACAGGCCGTAAAGAGCCTGTCGTCGATCTTTTTGAGCTCTTCGGTCAGATGTTCGTATCGCTCGGCGCTGTTTTCGAGAAGGCTGCACTCGCTCTTTGCCTTTTCGAGAAATTCGAGCGCGGCGGAGACCGACCCGCCGTACTTCTTTTTGAGGCTCTTCAACTCGTCGAGGCGGTTTTCCACCCGCTCGGCTTCCCGCTCGTCCACATCGAGCGCGTCGAGTTCCCCCTCCGCCTCATTCCCGATGTCATCGAGTTCGGCGGAGCAATTTTCCAGCCGCTCGGCGAGGAGCGAATAACTCTCCGCATACTTTGCGATGGAGCGGAGCGCATGCGCCGCGCCGCGGATGCCGTCGAGACTGCCGCCGTCGGAGAGCAGATACTCCTTGGCCTCCGAGAGCCCGTCCTTGATCTTTTCGGCGTTGCGGAACTTCTCGCGGGAGGCAAGAAGGGCCTCTTCCTCCCCCTCTTTGAGCTCCGCGCGTTCGAGTTCATCGATCTGAAAGCGGAGAA
>CANREK010000042.1 GCA_947629605.1 uncultured Clostridia bacterium
GAACAGCGCAAAGGATACCTTCCCCATGCTCTCCACATGGCAGCGCGACGGGAAGGATGTCGGCACCACGACGCCCGTCGATCCCGAACCCGACACGCATGAACAGAATCTGGCGGCCGTGCAAGCGGCGCTCGCAGAAGTGACGGACAAGACGATCGAAGAGGCGGGCACGACGACATTCCCCGCAACGAGCGGCGACGTCGCCCTCGCTTGGGCGCTTGCGACGACGGAGGAACTTCCCGAGGGCATCACGTTCGCAAACGGCAAGCTCACCGTCACGGCGCTTCCCGAAACCGAAACGACCATTCGGCTCACCGTCACGGCGGCCCTCAACGACGCCGAGGAGAGTAAGACGATCACGATCACCGTCAAGGCGGCCGAAAAGACCGACCCCGATCCCGTCGATCCCGTCGATCCGGATCCCGACAAGCCCGATCCCGATGAGCCTGACAAGCCCGTCGATCCGGATCCCGATGATCCCGACAATCCGGACAACCCGGACAATCCGGACAATCCTGACAACCCGGATCCCGATAAGCCCGACAAGCCCGATCCCGATAATCCCGGCAGCGACACGCCCGGCAGCAGTGATACCCCGAGCACGCCCGAAAATCCCGATGAGGGCGAGGCGCCTTCTCAGCCCGCAGAGGAAAAGAAGGGCTGCGGCGGCGAGATCGGCGGCGCGGTGTTTGCGGTCGTAGCCATCATTTTGGCCGCCGCGCTCGTCATCGTCGTGGTCGAAAAGAAACGTCAATAACGAACGAAAAGGGGGCGGCGGAGCCCGCCGCCCCGTGCCGTTCGGCAAAATCGGCCATGATAGAATTTTGCAAAAAATTGTTATTTTTTATAAAAAATCTCCCAAACTGCCTTGACATAACACGGCAAAAATGATATAATCTGCATGGAACGATAAATTGCGTTCATTTTCCGCGTTATTTTCAGACAAAATAAATTTCATGGAGAAAAGAGAAAATATGCTTGGCTTATTGGCGCTCAACTCACTCGGCACAACGGATATCATCTTCTTCATCGTCCTTGCGGCGCTCGTTGTGCTGTGTGTCGGAGTCTATTTTCTGATTCCCGTTCTCAACAAAAAACAATACAGGGAACAGCGCGAGAATCTCAAAAAGAGAGAGGCCGCGTTCAATTCCAATGTACAACGCACCGACGGAGCCCCCGTGGCGCACGATCTCCCCGCCGAAACGGAGGAGGTGACGCCCGAGGGCGATTTGCCGACCGAAGAAACCGATGAAGAAAAGTAGGATCTTTGCGACCGTCATTTATTTCATCTTCACCTTCGGCATCGGCATCGTATTTGCGATCACGCTCCCCGGGTATTTTGTCAACTTTACGATCCCCGCGGAGATGATCTCGGAAGCCTTGGAGCGCGGCGACACGCTCACGGCGCTCGTCATGGCGGAACCCATCGGATTTTCGAGGGAACCCGTGCTCAAAGCGGAGTTCGACGGCGGCGGCGTGGTCCTCTACGAGGCCGTCACCGAGTACTACGAGGGGGATGCCGCAGACCGCGACGCTCCCGCACAGGGCAAACTCATCCAAGGCATGCTCTACAAGTGCTACGCGGGGTATGTCTATGGCGCAGAGGGGAAATACGACGTTTTCGCCACCGAAAATAACGGCACTTCGCTCCGCGTCACCACGGCGGAGGGAAAGGAAACGGTTCTGCCGCTCCTCGACTACGACAGCAACGGCGACGGCAAAAATGACGGGATCTCCGTCTACAAGCAAAAGGGTTTTATCTTTTTGGAGATCCGCGAGAGCGACGTCTCCTCCATCCAAGGGCTCGCCTTTACCGATAAAACGGGCGCCACGGTCATCACCGCCGAGGCAGAGAATGCTCTCACCTTTGAAAGCGCCCTCTTCGATTGCTTCGGCGATATCGAAGCATACAACGGCTGGGTCAAGACGGGCAGCACGGAGGGGGTCACGGAATCGGCGCGGCAGGAAGCCATCGATTCCCGCAACCAATACGTAAAGGATGTGGAGGCAAGGCTGACGGGCACCGCGGGGTGCGTGTACACGAGGACCTCGGAGGAATACACGGCGGCGCGGTCCGCAGTCACAAGCCGTGCCAACACCAAGGCCATTCCCTTTATCATCATCTATTTCGTCGCCATCTACATCATCGCAGATTTCCTCCTCGGAACGCACTATATCATCAAATTTTTCAAGTGGTTCCTGTTCAAAGTGTGCAAGCTCGGCGGAAAGAAAAGGTCCCCCGCGAGAGACGACGTGTTCGGCCACGACTATTACAGCATGGTGACGCTCAGTCTCGACATCTCCGAAGTCCCCGACTTCAACGGCAGTGTCTCCATCAAGTACACGGGAGAGGGGGAAGAATACGTCTTTACGCTCATAAGGTCGGAAAATTACTCGACGATGCTCCGCATGAAAGCGGGCGTGTACGTCAACCCGTTCATCGAGATCGACAGGGCATACGGGCCCGTGGATCTCCCCGAGAACCTCGAAGTCGAAGGGTATCAAACCCATAAGATAATAAAAATCGTAAAACGTGAGGAACAACGCCTATGAAAATATCCATTCAACATTTGACGAAGATTTTCCCCAGCCGTACAAAGGGAGATAAAGCCGTTCATGCCGTTGAGGACATGAACATCGAGATCCCCTCCGGCAAACTCGTAGGACTTCTCGGACCCTCGGGCTGCGGCAAGTCCACGACGCTGTTCATGCTGAGCGGGCTCGAAAGTCCCACCTCCGGCAAGATCATGTTCGACGATCAGGATGTCACCACGCTCTCTGCGGAGAAGCGCGGCGTCGGCCTCGTGTTCCAGAACTATGCGCTCTATCCCCACATGACGGTGGAGCAGAACATCCGCTTCCCGCTCGATAACATGCGCATCAAGAAGGAAGAGGGCAACGCCCGTGCGCTCGACGCGGCAAGGCTCGTGCAGATCGAGGACCTCATGGCAAGAAAGCCGAACGAGCTCTCGGGCGGCCAGCAGCAGCGCGTCGCCATCGCCCGCGCTCTCGTCAAGATGCCCAATGTCCTCCTCCTCGACGAACCTCTGTCCAACCTCGACGCCCGCCTCCGCCTTCAAACGCGTGAGGAGATCAAGCGCATCCAGCGCACGACGGGCATCACGACGGTGTTCGTCACGCACGACCAAGAGGAAGCCATGAGCATCTGCGACACGATGGTCGTCATGAAGCTCGGCATCGTGCAGCAGATCGGCGCCCCGCAGGACATCTACGACGATCCCAACAACCTCTTCGTCGCAAACTTCCTCGGCACGCCGCCCATCAACATCTTCAAGGGGAAGATCTCGGGCGGAAAGGTCTACATCGGCGGCGAAGCCATCGGCGAGACCAAGTACGAGGACCGCGACGTCTACGTCGGCATCCGCCCCGAGGGATATATCTATCACGAGGATGGCGCCTTCACCCTTCAACTCGACCACATCGAGGTCATGGGCAGAGACAAGTCCGTCGTCTCCACGCACGAGGCTTCCACCAAGCCGACCGTGCGCAGCATCATCGACAGCGACGTTCCGCTGCCTCGGGATGCGACCGAGCTCAAATTCAACATCAAACCCAACAAGCTGTTCCTGTTCGACGCAGAGACGGAAGAGAGGTTGAGATGAAGAAAAAAACTCGCACCGCACCCGCGTATGCGGCAGAGCAGAATGTAAGATACTGAGGAGGGGACTATGGCGCATGAATTCAATTTGTTATCACAGATATTGACGGTATTCCCTCAAAATGCCGTCATCATCTGCTGTGTCCTCGGCGTGATCGCCGTGCTCATGGCCGCGACCATCATCCTCCTTTACCTCAAAAAGAGGCCGAAGAAGGAACCGGGAAGCGTAGGATTTTTCGGGCGTATCAAGAATAACGTCAAGGAAAAATGCGCTGCGGTCAAGGATGTTTTCAAGAAAAAACCCAAGGAAGAATACGCCTATGCGGGCCCCGAGCTCACCAAGGGGGAAAAGTTCCGCCGCGGGCTCAAATCGCAGAGCGGTTGGCTGTTCGTCGCTCCCGCACTCATCCTCATGGCTGTGTTCACCTTCTATCCCATCATCGCGGCGCTCGTCAATTCCTTCAAACAGGGATACAATTCCATGACGGGTTCCTTCAACGGGTGGGGCTTCGACAACTTTGTCCGCGTTCTCAAAGGGGACACGGGCACGGGCGGCGCCGACTTCGTGCAATGCCTCATCAACACGCTGGTTTTGACCTTTATCTCCGTTCCGCTCTCCACGCTCCTCGCGCTTCTCATCAGCGTGGCGCTCAATTCCATCAAGCGGATCCAAAAGGCCTATCAGACCATTCTCTTCCTGCCGTATCTCACCAACGCGCTCGCCCTGGGCGCCGTGTTCGCGACCTTTTTCCAGATCATCGGTACGGCGAACAATACGGAATCGGTCGGTATCGTCAACAACGTGCTCGGTTGGTTCGGGGTCGCTCCCGTCGATTGGGTCGGGTTGACTTCGCCGCATTGGGAGATAGGGCGGCTAAGCATTCCATGGGCCAAGTACATCGTCACCATCATCTATGAGATCTGGTCGGGGCTTCCCTTCAAGATCCTCATCCTGTTCAGCGCGATGCAGTCCATCAACAAGCAGTACTACGACGCCGCAAAGGTCGACGGTGCAAGCCGTTGGACGGTGCTCTGGAAGATCACGGCGCCGATGATCATGCCCCAGATCAGTTACCTGCTCGTCACGGGCATCATGGGCGGCATGAAGCAGTACTCGGCGGTCGTCGGTATCTTCGGCGTCACGATGGGTCAGGACTACGATATGGGCACCATGGTCGGATATCTGTACAACTACATCGAACTCGGACAGATGGGCTATGCGTTTGCGGGTTCGTTGATCCTCTTCATCATCATCATGATCATCACTTGGATCAACAACAAAGTCACCAAAAAACGCACGACGTATCGGTAAGGAGGAGACGGGATGTCATTTTTATCTAAGAAAAACGGCTCGGCCGAAGCAACCGTAGGCAAGTGGGATCTTTCCGCGGGCGACGAGGGCTTCGATGCCGAAAAAGCCAAAAAGAGAGACAAAGTCAAGCACATCATACGGAATGTATTCATCTACATTTTCCTTACGGCCTGCGCGGTCCTCGCCTTCCTCCCGTTCTATTGGATGATCATATCCTCCGTCAAGACGGAGATGGAATTCCGCGAATCGGTCCCCACGTTCTTTCCGCATACCTTCCAGTGGAAAAACTATTGGATGGTATTCCATCAGGTCACATCCAAGAACTCGTCGAGCGCATCTTTCTCGCAGATCCTCATCAACACGCTTGTCGTGGGCATTCTCTCCACCTTGCTCGGGCTCGTCATCATCGTCATCACGGCGTATGCCTTTGCCCGCATGAAGTTTAAGGGAAAGAACATGCTGTTTGCGATCATGCTTGCCACGATGATGATCCCCGGCGAGCTCTTCACGGCTTCCAACTACATCACGGTCGCCAAGGCGGGCATGACGAACTCCTATACGGTGCTCATCCTTCCCTTCCTTGTCAGCGTCTACTACATTTATCTACTAAGGAACAACTTCATGCAGATCCCCGAGTCGCTCTATCAGGCGGCCAAGGTCGACGGGCTCAGCGACATGGGGTACCTCATCAAGGTCATGGTCCCGCTCACCGCGCCCACGCTCATCTCCATCACGCTGCTCCGCTTCATCGGTACATGGAACAGCTACATCTGGCCCCGTCTCGTCAACACGGCGCCTTGGCAGATGATCACCAATTGGGTCACGGGCGGCTTCGTCGACAGAAAACAGCCCGACGGCTTCTCCCTCTACGGCGGGGCCTACGGTCTGTCCGAATCGTTGAACACCCTCAAAATGGCGGCCGTCTGCATGGTCAGTTTGCCCCTTCTCATCCTCTTCATCTTCTGCCGCAAATACATCATGCGCGGCGTGTCGAAGAGTGGCACCAAGGGCTAATGCCCGAAACCAATCGATTTCTTTCGTGTCCGCAGGGGGCGCGTGGGAGATAAAATAAAAAAACAAGGAGAAAACAATGAAGAAACTTTTCACAGTGGCGTTAGCGGGTTGCATTGCCGTAGGCGGTTGTTTGGCCTTTGCGGCCTGTGACGGTGGCGGCGGAAGCAGCGATTACGATCATACCATCGTATTCTATTCCTCCCAAGGTGACGCTCTCACGTCGGTGACGGATGCCGCCATCCAAGCGTTCGAAGCCAAATACCCCGGGTGGCACGTAGACCACCAGCAGCCCGGCGGCTATGACGAGGTCCTCAGCAAGGTCCGTTCCGACCTCACGGGCGGCCTTCAACCCGATCTTGCCTATTGCTATGCCGACCACGTCGCGCAGTATATCGAATCGGGTACCGTCGTCAACATGAACCAGTACCTCAAGAATGCCAACTCCTACACCTATACGGTCGACGGGACCGAGCACACGATCGACCGCATCGGCTTCACCGACGCGGATGTCGCCAGCTTCATCCCCGGCTACATGCAGGAGGGCTATGCGTCGAACTACACCGGTTACAACACCGATGATCCCAACGCTCTCATCACCCTTCCCTTCGTCAAATCCACAGAGCTCCTCTTCTACAATCCCGATGCGCTCGACACGCTCGGCGTAGAAGTTCCCACCACATGGGACGAACTTTGGAATATCTGCGAACAGGCGAGAAACACGTGGGACAAGTGCACGCCTCTCGGCTACGACAGCGAAGCGAATTGGTTCATCACGATGTCCGAGCAGCTCGACTTCGACTACACCAGCACCGATGCCAACAACCACTTCCTGTTCAAGAATAAGGGTGCCGAAGATTGGCTCACCGAGATTGCGGGGTACTATGGCAAAGGCTACATCACGACCCAGCAGATCTACGGCAGCTACACCAGCGCTCTCTTCCAGAAGGGCCCCGCAGAAGGCGGTCTCGTGTTCTGTATCGGTTCCTCCGGCGGCGCCAGCAACCAGGCGGGTATCGGCTTCACGACGGAAGTCGCTCCCATCCCCGGTGTCGACGCAACGCACAACCAGTGCATCAGCCAAGGTCCTTCCCTCGTCATGCTCTCCGGCGGCCACAGCCCCTCAGACCCCAACGAGAAGCAGATCATGACCTTCCAATTCATCAAGGAACTCCTCGACGTCAACTTCCAAGCCAAGTTCGCAAAGGCCAGCGGCTATAACCCCATGCGTTCGGACGTCTATGCAGTCGACTCTTACGCGCAGTTCCTCGAAGGCGTCGATCCCGAAACGGGTGACGACCTCACCGGTGCGCAACTCGTCGTCTCCAAGTCCGCAAAGGCCGCAACGGCTCTCACCGAACGGTTCTACACCTCTCCCGCGTTCGTCGGTTCCTCCACGGCGCGTCAGCAGATGACCAGCGTCGTGCAGCGTGTCCTTCTCGGCCAGCGCGATGCCAAAACCGCCCTTGAAGAAGCCTACAAGAACTGCGGGGGCAAATAATTCAAAGATATGAGGAAAAAGATCATTTCAGTCTGCGTGACCGCAGTGCTCGCGCTGTGCTGCATCTTCGCCGTTGCCTGCGGTGGCAACGGCGGCAAGATCGCCGACAATACCGAGCACGTTGACGCCATCACAAAGACCTTAAAACTTTCCAAGCCCTTCGACGGCAAGCGCCTCATGCAAGAGGGCGGCGGCGGGATCGAGGAAGCCACGCTCATCGGCGAAACGACGGACGGCGACACTTCCAACTTCTCCTTAAAGAGCGGCGGTTCGGTCACGGTCCGCTATCAGGGCGTCGACACGCCCGAGAGCACGGCGGGGGTCGAAAAGTGGGGGAAGGCGGCAAGCAAGTTCACCAACGAACAGCTCAAAAGCGCCACCCAGATCGTCATCGAGTCCGCCAAGAGCGGTCAGGTCCCCGAAAAGGACTCCGTCGGCCAGCGCTCGCTGTGCTACGTTTGGTATAAGACGGCGTCAAGCGACTTCAAGTGCCTCAATCTCGAACTTGTCGAAAACGGCTTCTCGCTCAACAAAGAGGCCGCGACCAACGCCTATTACAGCTACTTCCAAAAGGCCGAAGAATTCGCCCGCGGATTCAAGCTCCGCCTCTTCTCCGACCTCGACGATCCGCTCTTCAACACGGCCGTCATCGATATCTCCCTCAAAGACCTCAAAGCCAACCCCAATAATTATGAGGAAAATTCCAAGGTCCGTTTGAAGGCATACCTCACCGACATGACCAAGTCGGGCTCGGGCGCCATCACGTTCGAGATCGCCCAGTACGACGAGGCCGAAAACAAAGAGTACAAGCTCAACCTCTATGCCGGATACAGGGGCTCCGCCGTCAACATGCGCGTGGGCGACCTCTATCAAATCGTCGGTACCCTGCAAAAACACGACGGTGCATGGCAGATCTCGGGCGTAGAAGTCGACAACGACTCAAAAGGGGACGAAATTTCGTGGAGAGCCCAGCTTTCCTACTATCTCGTCTTTAACGAGTTGAGCCCGCTCTACACCCAAAAAGTAACCTCGAATTGCTACGGCGATGTCACGGTCACGGAACTTGTCGGCCTCGAAGGGAAACAGCTCACATTCAAGGGCACCGCTCCCAAGTACGACGAGAACAAGACCCCCGTGGAATTCACCTTCAAAGTAACAGTGCCCGACGATTACAACGAATCCATCTACGAGGGAGCAAGGCTCTCCATTGCCCACGGCTTCCAATTCGAAGCGCGTAGCAGCGTTGTCACCGTCACCGATTACGCTAACCTCACAATCAAATAAAAATAAGGAGATAAAACATGAAAAGCAAGAAAAGACTGACGCTTATTGTGCTGACGATCATGGCGATGATAGCCTGCCTCATCGGCGCAGTGGCATGCGGCGGCGGGAAAGATGCGGACGTGATCGATATGTACATCCTTCCGCAGAACGAGACCCTCGTCGATTCAGACTTCAGCCTGCCCAAGACGATCGGTGCCGACGGCGCTGTCGCTGTGACTTGGACGTCAAGCAACACCGACGCGATCGCCATCGAGGACGGCGGTGAGGAATACACCGCCAAAGTCACTCTGCAAGCCGAAGTCACGCCCGTCACGCTCACCATCGCCGCGGGCAAGGCGAAAAAGGACTTCACGGTCCGTGTCGACGCCCTCAATGTCTTTACCTTTATCAATCACTTCACGTTTGCACAGGAAAAGACCTCGGTAACCAAGGACTTCGACCTCGTCACCTCCACCTCGTTTGCGGGGCAGAGCGCTACCATCGCATGGTCGGTCAGCGACGACGCCTCCAAGTCCTATATCGAAGTGCAGAACGGCACCAAGGTCCACATCACGCCCGATTACGACCTTGTCGATGTCAAGATCGACGCCAAGTTCACCTACAACGGTGACTCCGTCACGCAGAGCTACACCTTCTCCGTCTCTCCCGAGTTCGATCCGCTTCAAAAGGTCAACCGCATGTACTCGCAGGCCGATTATCCCCTCGAAATCAGCGGCTACATCGTTCACGCGTACGAAGTCTCCGAGAGCTACGGCAACG
>CANREK010000043.1 GCA_947629605.1 uncultured Clostridia bacterium
ACGAGGCACTCAAAGAGGCCGTCACGTCGCTCGTCGGAACCTACGTCACCGAAGGCGACAGCAAGGACGCCGCGGGCGAGGCCAAGAAGTTGAATCTCAAAGTTGAGCCCGGTAATAACGGCATTTCCGACTTCACCGATGCGGTCACGACAGTCAAAGATGCCATCGACGGACAGAGAGAGACCGAGCGCGAAAACGCCAAGGCTTCGTACGTCGCCGTCTACAATGCGTTGATGGGTACGAATGTCGACGCGACCGATGACGCCGTGAAAGCAGCTGTGGCCGAATTCGACGCAGAGGATTTGGTCGACGCACAGGCCTTCAACGACAAGTTGAAGAGCTTGATCGATACGCTCTATAACGGTATCAAAGCAAACGATTCCAAGGCTGTCAACAACTATGTTAAGCCTCTCTATGAGGCGATCGTCGGAGCGATTACAAAGGCCAACGGTACGGGCAACACCGACCGCGTAGGTGTGAACTTCACGGGTACGACGGAATTCACCGTCGGCGAAGAGAAAGTCACGCTTGAAGCGGCAGGGACCGAAACCTCCGGCATGAGGACCGACGAAAAAACCGAAGCCGTTGCCGCTTACGAGGCAGCATACCTTGCCATCAAGGGCGCCGCTTACGATGAAGCAAAGGCAACCGACGCCGAGAAGGCGGCCCTTGCCAAGCTCAACGCTGCAAAGAACGCGACAGAGCTTAACGCGGCGTTGAAGGAAGGCGTTACCGCTCTCGTCAACGGACTTGTGAATAAGACCGACGGCAAGACGACCGATTCCGCGGCCGTGGAGAAGATTGTGGCCGACGTTGTCAAGGCTATTGACGCGCTCGGCACCGATACAGAGGGCAACCTCGTTGCGATCGAGACCACCGCGCTCACCGCTGCGCTTACGGTCGGTGCAGAAAAGACACCCGTCAAAGCGGCCGTCGAAGCAAAGCGAGCCGAAGAAATCGCAGCCATCCAAGCTGCATATGTAAAAGCCTATAACATCCTTTCGGGCTACACCGCAACGGTTACCGCCGACGGCATCACTGTCAAGAACGGTGAAGCAAATGCCGACAAGGCGGTGTTGGATGACTTCACGGCCGACTACAACGCACTCGCAAAGAGCGAGACCGTCTATGACTTCGGCACCGCTCTCAAAGTGTTGAGCGAAAAGGTCGTGGCGCTCGTAAGTGATCTTGCCACCGCCGAGGATTCCAAGGATGTCAACGACTATGTCACGGCCGCCGCAACGGCTGTGAAGAATGGGATCGAGGCTTCGGCCGTAGCTCCCGACTTCGATAAAGACACGTTCGCTGTCGACGGCGGAAAGAAACTTGCGGACATCAAGACCGCGGTCGCGGACATGAGGACCGCCGAAAAAGAAGAGGCTGTTGCCGCTTATAAGGCAGCATACGAAGCCGTCAAGGGTGCCGCTTACGATGACGCCAAGGCAACCGATGCCGAGAAGGCGACTCTTTCCGCGCTCAACGCTGCAAAGAACGCGACAGAGCTCAACGCGGCGTTGAAGGAAGGCGTTACTGCCCTCGTCAACTCGCTCAAAGATGACGCCAAGGATTCCAAGGCAGTCAAGGATATCGTTGCGGGCGTTGTCACCGCTGTTAAAGCGCTCGGCACCGATGCAGACAAGAACCTCGTTGCGATCGACACCGACGCGCTCACTGCGGCAATGCAGGTCGGCGAAACGGATAAGGTCGCCGTCAAGAAAGCCGTCGAAGATCAGAGAAAGAAAGATGTCGATGACGTCAAGGCTCTCTATCTCGAAACATACAACCTGCTCACGGGCGAAAATGTTACCGATCCCGCGGACGAAAAGGTCAGCGCGGCGCTCGGTGAGATCGACAAAGCGAAGAATTTTGTCGACGCGTACGACGCGCTCAGCGAACAGTTCGATGCCCTCGTCGATTCTCTCCGCTCCGATGCCGACTCCGCAAATGTCACAGCTCTCATCGATGCGATCGGCGCGGCCCTCACGGACGCAATCGCCGGCGCGAAAGACAGCCGCGAACAAGTCGTGCTCAGCACCGTCGTGGTCGATTACGACGGAAGCGAGTTGCCGCTCGCAACTGCCATCGAAGCGCTCGACGCCATGAGAGAGAAAGAGTTCCTCGAAGCGAAAAAGGCGTATGTCGATGCATACAACCTTGTCCATGGCACACAATGGGCGCTCGACACGACGCATGAACTTCCCGCCGGCGCAGACGAAGCACTGAAAACTGCGCTTGCAGGACTGCAAGGCGAAGGCGACACCCTCACGGATGTGAACGAAAATCTCGTTGCAGCCGTGCAGGATCTCATCTCGGAATACTTCGATGAGACGATCCACACGGGTGAAGTCAAGAGATATCTCCAAGATCCTGCCGGGGCGCTCCCCGACGGCGAACAGAACGCCAAAGCCGTGATTGCAGCCAGCAGCACGTTGGGCAACGGTCTCAGCGATGTTGTGGGCGCGGTCAACGCAGTGATCGCACGCGTGGAGCAGTTCCGCGTCGAAGAGGTCGCATTGGTCGTGGCCGAATATCTCGAAGCCTACAAGGCCCTTGTGAATGATGCGGCAACCGAAGCGAGCGATGCAGTCAAGGCGTTCCAAGACAAGGTCAAAGACATGCAGACGGGCGAGGCGAATGCTGCCCTCATCGAAGGCGTGCAAGCGCTCCTCGAAAATTGTCTGAACAAGGATGCGGAAGGCAACTATGCCGGCGAATCCGCTGCTATGGTTAAAGCACTCACAGATCAAAAGGCCTTGATCGGCCAAGTTACCGCAGACGCGCAAACGGGCGTTTCCGACCTCACCGTAGCTGTCGCAGCCGCCAAGAAGGAGTTCGAAAAAAAGAGAAATGGTGAAATGAAAGCTGCGTTGAAAGCGTATCTGAAAGCCTACGAGATCCTGACCAAGACCACCCCCGACAATTCGATCACAGCAAGATTCAACGATGTGCTCGGGAGCGACAGGCACACCATGGCCGACCTCATCGGGCTCCTCGGGGAACAGATCGGGCTCATCATTGAAAATGACGTGAAGCTCGACGGCGATTCCGACAGCGTCAAGGAATTCCTCAATGGCTTGAAGGATGCCGTGGAGAGATACTTCTCCGATGCAGCAAAAGTGGCGGATCTTGCGATCCCCGATGTCAGTGAGATCAAGATCGCTTACCAAGGCAGCAATACCCTTGCCGAAAACAGGGCGAAACTCGACGAAAGGAGAGCCGAAGAACGCAACGCAGGGAAGAACCTCTACAAGGCTTACTACGAAGTTATCAAGGGCGAGGCGTACACCGACAGGTATGCGACCGAGGCCGAGAAGAAGTTCATCACCGATCTTGACGCCGCCAAGAACAATGCGGAAGTCAACGAGATCGTGTTCAACGCCGTGAAGGCCCTCATCGACGGTTGGTATCTCACCGATGCCGACGGCGAGAATGTGAAGAAGGTCGCGACCGACCTCGAAAATGCGCTCCACGACAAGTTCAATGCGGATTCCGCTTTGGGCGTGCGCGCAGAGGACTATGAGGACGACATCACCGCCATCCTTGTTGCGATCGACCTCCGCCGTGAACAGGATACCACGATCGGCGAAGTCAACGCCGCATACGACGCGATCGAGACCGACAGGCTCGAAGCGGCCGCAAAGGGCGAACTCGACGCAGCCAAGGCGGATGCGCTCGCCGCGATCGAAGCGGTCACGCTCGGCGAAGGCACCGTTGCCGATGCCGCAGATGCGCTCGACGCCATCCTCGTTTCGGCGATCGATGCACTCAACCGCAAGGCAGCCGAGGGCATCGCAAAACAAGAATATCTCGATTCCTATAAGAACATCACGGGCGAGGATGCGGCCGACACAGACGATGTGTTCACCGCCATCACCGACGCGGCGGCACTCACCGCTTACACCGATGCCGTGAACGCCACGCTCCAAAGCGCGGTCAACGCACTCCTCGACAATGTCCTCGTGAGAGACGGCAAGAATGTCCTCAAAGATTCTCAGGCGACCAAGATGATCGTCGAGGCGGCGAAGAAAGCCGTTTGGACGCTCATGCAGGATGCCACGAACGTGCCCGACGTCTCCGAAGCCGTCAAGAACGTCAAGACGGATGTCGACGCGCAGAGAGCGGCCGAGAAAGAAGCCGCAAACAGCGCGATCGATGCCGCCGTCGAAGGCAAGACCTATTCGGATGCCGTCAAGGCAGGGCTCGACCTCGAAGCACTGACCGATGCCGCAAAGGCGAAGGTCGAAAGCGGCAACTATGCGGTACTCTCCGCGGCCGTGGCGCAACTCAAAGGCCAAGTCGCCCTCCTCGACTACGTCGCCGCGCTCGAAGGCAAGGTCGGATTCAATGAGGCGTTGGAAGCCGCAAAGGCGGCCGCCGCAACGATCGGCGAGACCGCGACCGAAGCAGAGGCCGAAAAGGCAGCTGCCCGCGGGCTCCTCGACACGCAAAAGGCCTATGCAAAGGCTTGCCTCAAAGATCTCGTCAAGAACGAGAGCGATTCCATCAAGGATAGCGTGCTCGTCGAATACAATGCCAAGATCGACATGGCGAAGAGCGCAGAGGACGTCGAAGCCCTCTATGCGGAAGCACAGCTCGCGATCTCGGCCGGCAGGTTCCTCGACAGTTACAGCGTTTTGAGGAAGTCGTTTGCAGGCATCGGCGCGGGCGACAAGGCAGCGCTCGAAGCGGCGCTCCTCGCGTTCACCAATCTCGACGCGGCAAGCGAAGCCAAGGTCTATCTCAACGGCAAGACGCAGTATGCTTCCTACGAAGATGAGATCCAAGACATGATCGCCAAGGCCGACTTCGAAGCGGCGAAGGCAGAGGCCGTCAGCGGCGTCAAGGCCCTCGCAGCCGGCAAGACGGGCAGCTACTTCCAGAAGGTCGCAAACAGCCAGATCTCCAAGATCAACGCGATCACCTATCTGCCTCATAAGAATGCCGCAGACCGCAGCGCTTACCTGCAAGAGCTCAAAGACGCTGTCGAAAAGGTGCTCAACGAGACGAGCGGCAAGCTCGAATCCGCACAGCCCGTTCAGAATGCAGAGGACAAGATGAACGCAGTGCTCGACGAGTATCTCGCAAGCGGCAACTACCAAGGCAAGACCAAGGATAATCTCCAAAATATCCTCGACACCTACTTCGACCGTGCGGAAGAGGAAGGCGTCACCGAAGCCCAGCTCGACGCCATCGTCGAAGAGGCAAAAGCGGCGCTCGACGCGGCGAATGTCTCCACCGTCGGCAGCAGTGTTGCGCTCGAAAACGGCGAATACGCAGAAAATTACAAGGGCTCCGCGCTCTACGGTACCGTCACGACCGACAGCGACAACGGACTTGCCAAGAGCACGACCGTCTCCATCGAACAGAAGGACGGCAGCCTCACGAAGGCGGCGATCAAAGACGCGGCCGCAAATGGCAAGCTCAAAGCGGCGGCGGGCACAACGCTCACCGCGGATGAGATGAAAGCTCTCGTCGACGGCAAGGATGTCCTCACCACGCTCGACATCAGCCTCTCCGCTACGGCAGAGGGCGGCCTCTACACCGTCAAGGTCCTGCTTCCCGAAGATCTCAGGAACGTTGGGGACATCGCGGTCGTCTATGCGACGGCGGATGGCGGGGTCGAAGTGTTTGACGCGCACGTCTCCGAGGATGGATATCTCACCTTCACGACCGATCACTTCTCCGAATTCGTTGTGCTCGGCGAAGGTTCCGTCAATTTGTGGTGGCTCGTCATCACGCTCACGGTTGTCCTTGCGCTCGAACTTGTGGCTCTCCTCGTTGTTCTCCTCAAAAAGAACAAGAAGAGCTCCACGACGGCGGCCTCCGTGCTGCCCCTCGGGCTCCTCGCACTCGTCATCCCGATGAATGCAGCAGGCATCTGCATCGTGCTCGGCGTCTGCGTCGTGGGCTTGGGCGTTGGGATCTTCTTTGCGGCAAGGCACAAGAAGAAGGCCAACCAAAAGTAAGTAAAAAAACTCCGCTTTCATAGCGGAGTTTTTTTTGCCTCCTCCATGGGAGGGGACTAAGGGGGTGGGTCACATTAGAATACGTTGCCCACCCCCGCACCCCCTCCTCGGGAGGGGGTAAGAATGAAAAAAGAGGCAAACGCCTCTTTTTTCTTATGGAGCTGATGAGCGGACTCGGACCTCATCGACGCGCGAGCGCTTTTTACGCTTTTCTTGCGAAAAGCTCTGTTTGCGCTCGGCGTCTCCTCTTCCCACAAAAATACTGCGTCTTTTTGCGGGAGCCCTTGGTCGGTCGGCGGTCCTCGTCTACTTATGATTTTCCATAAGAAAAAGGAATGCACAAGGCATTCCCTTTTCTTATGGAGCTGATGAGCGGACTCGGACCGCCGACCTCATCCTTACCAAGGATGCGCTCTACCGACTGAGCTACACCAGCGTCGTCGACACACAAGCATTTATAAGTATATTCAAAACTGCAAAATAAGTCAAGCGATATTCAAAGCAAATGAGAAAAATTTCTGAAAATTATACAAGCTCCTTCAAGAGGTCATCCATATCGTAGAGCCCGCAGGGTCTGTCGAGAAGCCACTGCGCCGCTTTGAGGGCGCCCGCGGCAAAGATCTTACGGCTCCGCGCGGAGTGGGAGAGGGTGATGATCTCATCTTCGCCCGCAAACATGACCTCGTGCTCGCCGACGATGGTGCCGCCGCGCACCGCATGGATGCCGATCTCGCGCTTCCGCCGTGCGCCGACGTTGCCGTGGCGGCCGTAGACGTTCTCCTTTTCGGCCGAACAGCCCGCCCTGACGCTCTCTGCGAGCATGAGCGCCGTGCCCGAGGGGGCATCCTTTTTCTGGGCGTGGTGCCGCTCGACGATCTCCACGTCGAAGCCGTCGCCGAGGACTTCCGCCGCCTTTTTCACAAGCAGTTGCAGGAGATTGACGCCGAGGGAGAGATTGCCCGTCTTGAACATGGCGATCCTCGTCTTGTAGCCCTCGATGAGAGCAAGGTCCTCCGCCGTGTACCCCGTGGCGGCGAGCACGATGGGGAGATGATGGTCGGCGCAGAATGCAAGCCTTTCCATAAGATGCGAGGGGGAGGAAAAGTCGATGACGACGCCCTCTTTGGCCTCGATCTCGGCAAAACTTTGATAGACAGGATAGGGCATGGGGGAAGGGCAGAGGTCGATGCCGCAGACGATGTCGTGCCCCCGCTCGGAGCAGAGTTCCGTCACATATCTGCCCATTTTTCCGCAGCAACCGAGAAGAATGAGTTTCATTGTTTTATCTCCAAGCCGTAGGTTTCCATGGCGTCTTTGAGAAGAGCGGCGTCTTGCGGTTCGATCGCGGTGAGGGGAGGGCGCGGAAGGCCGACATCGTAGCCGAGGAGGGCCATCGCCGCCTTGACGGGGATGGGGTTGACTTCCGCAAAGCATGCCTTGACGAGGGGGAGAAGGGCATCGGACAGCCTGTTCGCCGCACGGAGATCTCCCTGCAAGACGCAGTCCGTCAGAATCTTGACATCCCTCGGGACAATGTTGGAGACGACGGAGATGACCGCCGCGCCGCCCGCCGCCAAGATGGGCAGGTTGAGCGCATCTTCCCCAGAATAGAGGTCGCATTTGCCGCGGATGAGACGGGCCGTCTCCATGACCTGCGCCATGTTGCCGCTCGCCTCCTTGATGCCCGCGATGTTGGGGATCCCGGCGATCTCCGCCATGGTGGCGGGGAGAATGTTGACGCCCGTGCGCCCGGGGACATTGTAGGCGATGACGGGGAGAGGGGTCGCGCCGCAGATCTCCCTGTAATAGCCGACGAGCCCCTTTTGGGTGCACTTGTTGTAATAGGGGGTCACGGCGAGCACGGCATCTGCGCCGAGCTCGGTCGCGGTCCTCGTCATGGCGACGGCGCTTGCGGTGCAGTTTCCGCCCGTGCCGACGATGAGTTTTGTGTGCACATGCGCACGCGAGAAGCGGATGACTTCCTCCTTCTCCGTCTGCGTCATGGTGGAGGGCTCGCCCGTCGTGCCGAGGATGACGACCGCATCCGCGCCGCCTTCCTCTTGACGGGCAAGCAGCGCTTCGAGGGTGGAAAAGTTGACCCCATGTTCCGAAAATGGCGTGATGAGGGCCGTCACCATGCCCTGTAAAAATCCTGTCATATGTTCCTTCCTTATCTTATGTCGCCGGGCGATGCGGATGTCAATCGAAATAGCCCTTGGCGGCGAGGAGTTCCGCAAGCAGAACGGCGCCGCCCGCCGCCCCGCGCAGGGTGTTGTGCGAGAGACCGATGAATTTGTAGTCGAAGAGGGTGTCCTCGCGGAGCCGCCCCGCCGTCACGGCCATGCCGTGTTCCGTCATGCGGTCGAGCTTGGGCTGCGGACGGTCGCTCTCTTCGAGATAGTGCAAAAACTGCTTGGGCGCAGAGGGGAGAGAGAGCTCCTGCGGTGCGCCGCGGAAATGTTTCCACGCGGATAAGATCTCCTCGCGCGTCGGTTTTCGGTTGAATTTTACGAACACGGCCGCCGTGTGTCCGTCGGAGACGGGAACGCGCAGACATTGCGCCGTAATGGCGGGGACCGTTGCGGGAAGGATCTCGCCGCCGCGGAGGGTCCCCCAGATCTTCATGGGTTCGAGTTCGCTCTTTTCCTCTTCGCCGCCGATGTAGGGGATGACGTTGTCGAGGATCTCGGGCATGCTTTCAAACGTTTTCCCCGCGCCCGAAATGGCTTGATAGGTGCAGACGGCGACTTCTGCAATGCCGAAGGGGAGCAGGGGGTGCAGAAGGGGCACATAGGATTGCAGGGAGCAGTTGCTCTTGACGGCGATAAATCCGCGCTTTGTGCCAAGGCGCTTTCTCTGAAAGGGAATGACGCCGAGATGCTCGGGATTGACTTCGGGGATCACCATGGGCACATCGGGCGTGAAGCGGTGGGCGGAGTTGTTGGAGACGACGGGGATCTCGCACCTCGCATAGGCCTCTTCGAGGGCGCGGATCTCCTCCTTTTTCATGTTGACGGCGCAAAAGACGAAGTCCACCTGCCCTTGGAGGACGGCGGGGTCGGAGGCGTCGAGCACGACCATATCCCTTGCATAGGCGGGAATGGGGACGTCGAACGCCCATTTTTCCCCGACGGCTTCCATGTACGTTTTGCCCGCCGAGCGGGGGCTCGCCAAGAGGCAAACGGGCGTGAACCACGGATGCGCTTCGAGAAGCCGCACAAACCGCTGCCCGACCATGCCCGTTGCGCCGATAATGCCAACACGATAGTTTTTCATACTTGTCTCCGAATTCTGTTCCAAAACATTGTAGCATACGGCGACGAAAAAAGCAACAAAAAGAGAAATAATATAAAAATTGCGCGGCGGGGCACGACAAAACGTG
>CANREK010000044.1 GCA_947629605.1 uncultured Clostridia bacterium
GGCGGACAGGTTTGGATCGATATCTTCCCCCACAAGCCCATCACCCGTCACCCCGCCGAAGCCCGTATGGGTTCAGGCAAGGGCGGCGTCGAATATTGGGTCGCTGTGGTGAAACCGGGCAGAGTGATGTTCGAAATGGCGGGTGTCCCCGAGGACGTCGCCCGCGAGGCAATGCGTCTCGCTTCCCACAAGCTGCCCATCAAGTGCAAATTCATCAAGAAAAGCGATGCGGCGGCAGCACCCGCGGCAAATACTTCGGAAGGCGGTGAAGGCTGATGAAAGGTGAATTCAAGAACATGACCGACGTCGAGCTCGAAAAGAAGCTGAAAGATTTGAAGAGCGAGCTCTTCAACCTCAGGTTCCGCCATGCGAGCGGACAGCTCGAAAATCCCCTGTCGATCAGAACGTGCAAGCGGGATATCGCAAGGGTGAACACGGAGATCCGTGCCCGTCAGGCGAAGTAGGAGTGAATCATGGAAAGAAATCTCAGAAAAGAAAGAGTCGGCATCGTGGTTTCCGACAAAATGGATAAAACGGTCGTCGTGGCTGTGACGGAGAAGCGCAAGCACCCCGTCTACAAAAAGACGATCACGCGCACCAAGCGCTTCAAGGCGCACGACGAAGAGAATCTCTGCGTCGAAGGCGACACCGTTCGCATCGTCGAGACGAGGAAGCTCTCCAAGGACAAGAATTGGAGAGTTGCCGAGATCGTCGAGAAGGCGAAGTAAGGCGGGAGGACAACGGAAATGATACAACCTCAAACAAGATTGAAAGTAGCGGATAATTCGGGCGCAAAAGAGATCATGTGCATCCGCGTCTTAGGGGGGTCTTTCAGAAGGACGGGCAACATCGGCGACATCATCGTCGCATCCGTCAAGACGGCCGCCCCCGGCGGCGCAGTCAAGAAGGGCGACGTCGTCAAGGCAGTCATCGTCAGAACGGCCAAAGGCATCCGCCGCCCCGACGGGACCTATATCCGCTTTGACGACAATGCGGCAGTCATCATCGACGCCCAAAAGCAGCCGAGGGGCACCCGTATCTTCGGACCGATCGCGAGAGAGCTCAGAGATAAGGACTATATGCGTATTATCTCCCTTGCTCCCGAGGTCCTTTAAGGAGGCGCAGAGATGAACGTTAAACTCAATGACAATGTGCTCGTCATCACGGGCAAATACAAGGGCAAACAGGGCAAAGTCTTAAAGTGCGACCCCAAGACGCACCGCGTCATCGTAGAGGGTGTCAACATGGTCTTTAAGCACGAAAAGGCGAGAAAGGCCAACGAGACGAGCAAGATCGTCAACGAAGAGTCGTACATCGACGTCTCCAACGTAATGGTCGTATGCCCCGCTTGCAACAAACCCACGCGCGTCTACCATGCCGTGATCGACGGCAAAAAGGTGCGCATCCACGGCGGCAAAGACGGTTGCGGAAAGCCTCTCGACACGGCTGCTAACCTCAAAAAGGGCAAGAAAGCAGCTCCCGTGCAGGAGGAAGAGGCGCCCAAGAAGCGCACGAGAAAGCGCAGCCAAAAGGCAGCCGAAACGCAGGAAGAGAACAAGGACTGAGCGGGCGGAGGAATGAATTATGGCAAAGAAAGTTGAAAAGAAAGAAACGGCGCCCGAAGTCAAGGCGCCCAGCAGGGTCAAGGTCTATTATGAGACCGAAGTCGTTCCCGCGCTTCAAAAGAAATTCGGCTATAAGTCGGTGATGCAGGTCCCCAAGATCGACAAGATCGTCGTCAACACGGGCCTCGGCGACATCAAAGACAACCAAAAGTCCATGCAGACCGTCGAGAAGGAACTCGCGGCGATCACGGGGCAGAAGCCCGTCTACCGCAAGGCGACCAAGTCCGTCGCAAACTTCAAGCTCCGCGAGGGCATGAACGTCGGGCTCAAAGTCACCCTCCGCGGGCAGAGAATGTATGACTTTTACGACAAGCTCGTATCCATCGCCCTTCCCCGCGTGCGCGACTTCCGCGGCGTGTCGGACAAGGCGTTCGACGGCAGAGGCAACTATGCTTTGGGGCTCAAAGAACAACTCATCTTCCCCGAAATCTCCTACGACCAAGTAGAGAAGATCCGCGGCATGGATGTTTGCATCGTCACCACGGCAAAGACGGACGAAGAAGCGAGAGAGCTTTTGAGGCTCCTCGGAATGCCTTTCAAGAAGTGAGGATTAGGACATGGCAAAGAAATCAATGATCAGTAAACAGCAAAGGGAGCCCAAGTTCTCGACCCGCGCTTACACGCGTTGCTCGATCTGCGGGAGACCGCATGCGGTGCTCAGAAAGTACGGCGTTTGCCGCATCTGTTTCAGAAATCTTGCGTACAGGGGCGAGATCCCCGGCGTCAAGAAATCGAGCTGGTAAGGAGGCGAAAGATGACAGATCCTATTGCAGATATGCTTACAAGAATCAGAAACGCACTCATGGTGAAGAAGGATACCGTTGAGATCCCCGCCTCCAACATGAAGAAGGCGATCGCGGACATCCTCGTCAAAGAGGGCTATGTCAACGACGTCAAGTTCGTGGAAGATGACTACAACGGCAAGCTCGTCGTCTCGCTCAAATACAGCGACGGCCGCGTGCCCGTCATCGGCGGACTCAAACGCGTCTCCAAGCCCGGGCTCCGCACATACAGCGGCGCACAGGAAATGCCCAAGGTGCTCGGCGGATATGGCATCGCCATCGTCTCCACCAGCAAGGGCATCATGACCGATAAGCAGGCCAAGGCCCAAAACGTGGGCGGCGAAGTGCTCTGCTATGTGTGGTAAGGAGGGGGAGAGATATGTCGAGAATCGGTAAAAAAGTCATTCCTGTCCCCGCCGGCGTCTCCGTCGATTTTACGAACGGCGTCGTCACCGTCAAGGGCCCCAAGGGCACGCTTACCCGCGAGGTCAAGGGCAACATCGATATCAAACACGAGGGAACGGAAATGCATGTTCTCGCGCTTGACGAAGCCAAGGAGACCAACGCACTGCACGGGCTCTACCGCGCGCTCATCGCCGACATGGTGAAGGGCGTCTCCGAAGGGTTTGTCCGTTCGCTCGAAATCAAGGGCGTCGGCTGGAAGGCGGCGATGCAGGGCAGTAAGCTCGTGATGAACATCGGCTTTTCGCACCCCGTCGAGTACACCGCACCCGAGGGCATCACGCTTGCGTGCCCCTCGGCAACGGAGATCACCGTCAGCGGGATCGACAAGGTCCTCGTCGGGCAGGTCGCGGCGGACCTTCGCGCGTACAGAACGCCCGAGCCCTACCATGGCTACGGCATCCGCTATAAGGGCGAGAATGTCGAGCACAAGGAAGGCAAGACTTCGGGCAAGGGTAAGAAGTAAAGGAGCGTGAAACATGATTACGAAAATTGATAAGAATGCGGTAAGACAGCGTCGTCACGCTCGCGTTCGCAAGAATTTATCGGGAACCCCCGAATGCCCCCGTCTCTCCGTTTACAGGAGCACGAACAACATCTATGTGCAGTTCATCGACGACGTAAACGGCAAGACCCTCGCCTCCGCCTCCACGCTGGAATCGGCCGTGAAGAGCGAAATCGCGGGCAAGACCAAGACGGAAGCGGCCAAGATCGTAGGCAAGATCGCAGGTGAACGCGCCAAGAACGCGGGCATCACCGACGTCGTGTTCGACAGAGGCGGCTATCACTACACAGGGCGCGTTCAGGCGCTCGCAGACGGCGCACGTGAAGCCGGGCTCAATTTCTGAGGGGAGGACAAAGCAAATGGCAAGAGAAAACAGACCTCAAAGACGTCAAGAACAGGACGACGGTCTCATCAAAAAGACGATCTCCATCAACCGTGTCTCCAAGACCGTGAAGGGCGGCAAGAACATGCGCTTTGCGGCGCTTGTCGTCGTCGGTGACGGCAACGGCAAGGTGGGGCTCGGCCAAGGGAAGAGCAAGGAAGTCCCCGAGGCGATCGAGAAGGCGACGCAGGCCGCCAAGAAGAATATGATCTCCATTCCGATCGTCGATACGACCATTCCCCACGAGGTCCTCGGCAAATTCGGCAAGGGCGCAGTGTTGATGCTCCCCGCTGCCGAAGGTACCGGCGTCATCGCGGGCGGCCCTGTCCGTGCGGTCATGGAAGCGGTCGGTGTCAAGAACATCCGCACCAAGTCTCACGGGACCCAAAACCCCGGCAACTGTGTCAAGGCGACCATCGCGGGCCTTGCATCCCTCAGAACGGCGGAACAGATCGCGGCGCTCCGCGGCAAGACCGTCGAGGAAATCATGTAAGGAGGCGCACGATGGCACAAATCAAGGTAACGCTTTTAAGGAGCACCAACGATCAGGTAAAATCCGTCAAGGCAACAGTTGCGGCGCTCGGGCTCAAAAAGATCCGTTCGTCGAACATCCTCGAAGATACTCCCGCGAACCTCGGGCAGATCAAAAAGGTCGCTCACCTCGTGAAGGTGGAGAACGTTTAAGGAGACAGCAATGAGAATCGATACATTATCTCCCGCAGAGGGAGCAAACACCCCCGCGAAGCGTCTCGGGCGCGGCATCGGCTCCGGTCTCGGCAAAACGAGCGGCAAGGGCCACAAGGGGCAATGGGCGCGTTCGGGCGGCGGCGTAAGGCCGGGCTTCGAAGGCGGCCGTATGCCCATCGCCCGCAGGATCCCCAAGCGCGGATTCAACAACAAATGGAAAAAAGAGTACGTCGTTGTCAATCTTTCGAGACTCAACGACCTCCCCGAAGGGACCGTCGTCGATTACGGGTACGTTCTTGCAAACGGCCTCGCCAAGGAAGTCAAGAACAATGTCGGGCTCAAAGTACTCGCGGGCGGAGAACTCTCCGTCAAACTCACCGTACGCGCGGCGAAATTCTCCGCGGCCGCCAAAGAGGCCATTGAAAAGGCCGGCGGCACGGCGGAAGTCATCGAGTGAACTTTTTCGCTTGATGCAGAAAGGAGTCAACTATGCTTGAAACAATCAAAAATGCCTTTCGCAATAAGGATATCAGAAAGAAGCTGCTCTTGACGTTTCTGCTTCTCCTGATATTCCGCTTGGGATGCTATATCCCCGTTCCGGGGCTCATGCGTTCCAACTTCGAGAGTGCGATCACGGGGAACGATTTCCTCTCCCTCATGAGCGGCATCTCGGGCGGCGCACTTGCAAACGGCACGCTCTTTGCGCTCGGCATCGGACCGTACATCAACGCATCCATTATCGTTCAGCTCCTCACGGTCGGCATTCCCGCCCTCGAAAGATGGTCGAAGCAGGGCGAAGAGGGCACGCGGAAGATCAATAACCTCACGCGTATCATCACGATCGTGCTTGCGGTCGTGCAATCCATCGGCATTATTGTCCTCTTCGGCAATAACGCAGGTTCCATCCAATCGTCGCTGTTCTTCGGACAGACGTGGCTCGCGGGCGTGTTCATGACCGTCGTCTATACGGCGGGCGCATGCCTCGTCATGTGGCTCGGCGAACGCATCACCGAGTTCGGCGTCGGCAACGGTATCTCGCTCATCATCTTCATCGGTATCCTTTCCACGGCAGGCATCGCACTTGTCGAGAAGTTCAAGGTCGTGTTCGGCATCGGCGCCACGCAGGATGTCTCACAGCTCTGGAACATCGCGCTCTTCCTCGTGCTCGCGGTCGTCATCTTCTTCGCGGTCGTCTTTGTCGACCTCGCAGAGAGAAAGGTCCCGATCAACTATGCAAAGCAGGTCCGCGGCAACAGGATGATGGCCGCGCAGTCCTCGTCGATCCCCATGAAGATCACGGGCGGCGGCGTCATGCCTCTCATCTTTGCCTTCGCGATCATCTCCTTCCCTTCCATGATCATGAGCCTTGTCCCCTCGTGGAGCGGCGCTCTCACTTGGTGGCAGACCTATTTCTCGGGCAGCTCACGGTTCTGGTACGGGCAGGTCATCTATGCGTTTGTGCTCGCACTCCTCATCTTTGCATTTGCGTTCTTCTACGCGCAGATCCAATTCAATCCCGAGGACGTGTCGAGAAGCATCCAGCAGAACGGCGGCTTCATTCAGGGCATCCGCCCCGGCAAGCCCACGGCGCAGTACCTCAACAAGATCAACAAGCGTATCACGCTGTTCGGCGCGATCTTCCTCACCCTCATGGCGTTCATCCCTTCGGTGATGTTCTCGTGGGCAGGACAGGACCTCGTCAACGTGTTCTCTACGACAGGTATCCTCATCGTCGTCTCCGTCTCGCTCGAATTCCAGCAGCAGTTGCAGGCGCAGATCTCGATGAAGCAGTATAAGGGATTCTTGAAATGATTTCGATGAATTCTTTTCAAGGGCGAAAAGAATTCATCGAACGAACGCGCTCTGTGCATCAATCGAGTGGACCTCGGAAGCGTTATTGAAAGGACAATAAGCGCGAGGTATCGCGCAAATTGGGTGCGCTTAGGCAGGGAGACCCTGCCACGCGCAGGGAGTGGGAAGGACACCCCCTCACCCGCTACGCGGGAGCTCCCCCTCGAGGGGGAGCCAAGACTTGCCCACCCCTTGAGGGGTGGGTGTCACGAGCAACGCGAGTGACGGAAGGGGTGTTATGTCCCATCCTTGGGGGGGCGGGGACGCCTCTCCCAAAACGAACGATTAAGGAGACAATATGAAACTCATTCTTCTCGGCGCACCGGGCGCGGGAAAGGGCACGCAGGCGACCAAGATCGCCGAACGCTACGGCATCGTTCACATCTCCACGGGGGACATCTTCCGCGCGAACATCAAGAACGGTACCGAAATCGGCCTCCTCGCCAAGTCGTACACCGACAGCGGTAAGCTCGTTCCCGACGAAGTGACGGTCGCCATCGTCAAGGACAGACTGACGTGGGATGACTGCAAAAACGGTTATCTCCTCGACGGTTTCCCCCGCAACCTCTATCAAGCCGAAGCGCTCGACACGTTTGCGAACATCGACGGCGTCGTCAACATCAACATCGACCCCAATCTCCTGATGGACCGCCTCTGCGGCCGCAGAGTGTGCCGTGAGTGCGGCGAGAGCTATCACGTCTCCACGCTGAACGGCGTGACCACCTGCGCAAGGTGCGGCGGCGAGCTCTACCAGAGAAAGGACGACAATCCCGAAACGGTCGGCGAGCGTCTTGCCGTCTACAACGAACAGACGGCGCCCCTCATCGACTATTACGGCAAGAAAGGGCTCATCCTCAACTTCACGGGCAGCGAGGCTCCCGCGGATGTCCTGTTCGGGGAGATCGTCAAAGTCCTCGACAAACTCCAATGATCCATACCAAGTCGGAGCGGGAGATCGAGCTCATGCGCGAACCCTGCCGCATCGTCAAGGAATGTCTTGAATTCGTCGGCGAACGCATCACAGCGGGCATGACGACGAAGGAAGTCGATGAACTCGTGTACGGTTTCATCACGGCGAGCGGGGCGGAGCCGAGCTGTCTCGGCTACTGCGGATATCCCGCTTCCGCCTGTGTCTCCGTCAACGAGGTCGTCGTGCACGGCATTCCCGACGGACGGGTGATCGAAGAGGGCGACATCGTGAGCGTGGACCTCTGCGCCTACAAAAACGGGTTTCACGGCGACGGTGCGAGAACGTTCTGCATCGGCAATGTCGGCCCCCAAAAGGAGAAACTCGTGCGCGTCACGCGGGAGTGCTTCTTCAAGGGCATCGAGGGGCTCAAAGCGGGTACGCCGCTCTACGATATCAGCTATCGGGTACAACAGCATGCCGAGAGCAACGGTCTTTCCGTCATCCGTTCCTACACGGGACACGGCATCGGCAGAGAAATGCACGAGGATCCCTCCGTTCCCAACTTCGGAAAGAGGGGAACGGGGCCGAGGCTTCCCGCAAACTGCGTCATCTGCGTCGAGCCGATGATCGCGCTCGGAACTTGGCGGGTCAAGGTCCTCGACGACGGATGGACGGCCGTCATGACGGACGGCAAGAGCGCAGCGCATTACGAGAACACCCTCGTCATCCGCGAGGACGGCGTGGAGATCTTAACGCTTTAACGGAGGAGTTATGTCGAAGGACGACGTTATCGAAGCAGAGGGCAGAGTCATCGAGGCGCTCCCCAACGCGACATTCAAAGTAAAACTTTCCAACGGGCACGTCATCACGGCGTACATCTCGGGGAAATTGAGAATGAACTATATCCGCATCATCGAGGGCGACGCAGTTAAGCTCGAAATGAGCCCCTACGATTTAACGAAAGGGCGCATTACTTGGAGATCAAAGAACTGAGCCCCGCCCCCCTACCCCCCTCCCCGAGGAGGGGGCACATGCCTTCCCCCTTGGGGGAAGGTGGCACGGCGCAGCCGTGACGGAAGAGGGGCCGTAGCACAACCAAAACGAATATCATTCAGAGGTAACATATCATGAAAGTCAGACCTTCCGTAAAACCTATGTGCGACAAGTGCAAGGTCATCAAGAGAAACGGCAAAGTTATGGTCATTTGCTCCAAAAATAAGAGCCATAAGCAAAGACAGGGCTAAAAAACGATTGACTTGTCAAGAAAAATTTGGTATAATCAAAAGAACGGCAGAAAAGGCCGTTGTATAAAACCCGCATTTTAAGCTGAATTTCCGCACGGACGTGTGCGGAAAGTCGGCTTGCTTTGCGTCTAAAACCGTACATCGAAAACAAACGCACCCCGATAAGGCATTTTCCACTGCCGACGCGGGGAAGGCGATACCATATAAAAATCAAAATTTTTACCGAAAACATGGAGGGTACAATCAATGGCACGTATTGCCGGTGTGGATCTACCGAGAGAAAAGAGAATTGAGATCGGTCTCACCTACATTTACGGAATCGGACTCACCACATCCAAAAAGATCCTTGCGGAGACGGGCATCAACCCCGACACCCGCGTCAAGGACCTCAACGAGACCGATGTCTCGAAGCTCAGAGAATATATCGACCACCACTACACCGTGGAAGGCGAACTCAGGGGCCAAGTGAGTTTGAACATCAAGCGTCTGATGGAGATCGGATGCTATCGCGGCGTTCGCCACAGAAAAGGTCTGCCCGTTCGCGGACAGAGCACCAAGCGCAACGCGAGGACCCGCAAGGGACCCCGCCGCACGGTCGCGAACAAGAAGAAGTAAGGAGTAAAGACAAATGGCTGAAAAGAAAAAGACAGTTGCGTCGCGCAAGCGCAAGGAACTGAAAAAAGTCGATAAAGGACAGGTCCATATCCAGTCCACCTTCAATAACACCATCGTCACCTTTACGGACCTGAGCGGTAACGTCATTTCGTG
>CANREK010000045.1 GCA_947629605.1 uncultured Clostridia bacterium
CGACAGGGTCAACATGGCCTTTTCCTCCTCCGTCTGTACGGCGGGGACGGGGGTCGGCGTCGTCGTGGAGACGGGCATGCGCACCGAGGTCGGCAAGGTCGCGGGCATGCTCGACAGCACGGACGAACTGCAAACGCCCATGAAGCGGAAGCTCAACCATGTCGGAAAAGTTCTCTCCCTCGTCGGCATCGTCGTCGCGCTCCTGATGTTCGGCGTGGGGCTCATCTATGACGTTCACAATTGGAAAACGCTGGCGCTCACGGCAGTGTCGCTCGCCATCTCCGTCATTCCCGAAGGCCTTCCCGCGACGGCCACCGTCGTCATGGCGCTCGGCGTACAGCGCATGGCAAAGCAGCAGGCCCTCGTGCGTTCCCTTCCCGCCGTGGAGACCTTGGGTTCCGCTACCGTCATCTGCTGCGACAAGACGGGGACGCTCACCCTCAACCGCATGACCGTCACCCGCTATCTCGCGGGCGGGACCCTCAAAGACGTCAAGAGGGGAGAAAAGGACGACCTCGCAAGGCCGCTCCTTCTCGCCTCGGCACTCTGCAACGACGCCGCAAGGGACCCCGAGCGGGCGGGGGAATGGCTCGGCGACCCCACGGAAGGGGCGCTCATCGACTTTGCGGAAGCCTACAACTTGGACTGCGACGCGGTCAAGGCGGAACATCCCCGCCTCTTTGAACAGCCCTTTGATTCGGACAGAAAGCGCATGTCCGTCGTGGTCGGGGACGGCGACAGGAAAGCCGTCTACACCAAGGGCGCCATCGACGGCCTCTTGCCCCTGTGCACTTCCATTCTGACCGCCGACGGGATCCGCCCCATCACGGAAGAGGACAAAACCTTCCTTCTCGACAAGGCCGAGGAGATGTCGGCGGAAGCGCTCCGCGTGCTCGGCTTTGCGACGCGCGAGATAGATTTTGTGCCCAAAGAGGGGGACGATGTTGAGAAGGACCTCGTCTTTCTCGGCTTCACCTGCATGATCGACCCGCCGCGGCGGGAAGTCATCGGCGCCGTCGCCTCCTGCCACAGGGCGGGCATCCGCGTCGTCATGATCACGGGCGACCACAGGACGACGGCCGTCGCCATCGCAAAAGAGCTCGGCATTTATAGGGAAGGGGACACCGCCATCACGGGTTCGGAGCTTGCCGCCATGACGGAGGAGGAGCTCGACGAGGTCGTGGGGACCACTTCCGTCTATGCCCGCGTTTCGCCCTCCGACAAGCTCCGCATCGTGCGGTCTCTGCAACGGACGGGGGAAGTCGCCTCGATGACGGGGGACGGCGTCAACGATTCCCCCGCGCTCAAAGCCGCCGACATCGGCGTCGCGATGGGGGCGGGCACGGATGTCGCCAAGGATGCCTCCGACATCATCCTCCTCGACAACAACTTCACGACCATCGAGAGCGCCGTCAAGGAGGGGCGGCGGGTCTATGCCAACATCCAAAAAGTCATCCAATTCCTCCTCGCGGGAAACATTGCGGAGATCCTGACGCTCATGATCGCCACCCTCTTCAACCTTCCCGCACCGCTGCTTGCCGTGCATGTGCTCATCATCAACCTCGTGACGGACACGCTTCCCGCGCTCGGCCTCGGCGTTGACCCCGCCGCGCCCGACATCATGGAACGCCCGCCCGTCAGGGCGGGGACGCTCTTTGAGAGGGGGCTCGTCTTGCGGGTGCTCTTCCACGGCGCTCTCCTTTCCGCCGTCTCGCTCTCGGCCTATTTTATCGGCTACTTCGGCTACGGAAGCGAAAGCATCGCCATGACGATGACGTTTGCGACCATCTCCGTCTCCCAGCTCGTGCATGTCGCCAACCAGCGCTCGAACACCGCGTCGGTCTTTGCAAAGGGGAACGGCCACAACAGGGCGCTCTACGCGGCGATGGGGGGATCCTTTGCGATCGTGCTCCTTTTGCTCTTCGCCGTGCCCCCGATCCCCGGTGCGGAAGGCTTTTTCGGCTTTGTCTATCTCCGCCCCGTGCAGTATCTCATCATCGCGGGACTGTGTCTCGTGCCCCTGCTCGGCGTGGAGCTCAGCAAGGTGTTTCTCCGCCGCAGGGCAAAAAAAGTTGAACAAAAATGATAGAAAAGGGAACGGCATGCGGCCGTTCTCTTTTCGATTCGTGAATATTTTCCGAAAGAACCCCAAAAACCGATGAATATTTGCATAATTTTTTCGTATAAGTTTTGCTTTTTACAAATATAAAATAATTTTATAAATAATTCACACAGATGTCACGCTTTTTCCTTGACGAGGCGGGGCAATTTGGGTATAATGTTATATTGTAATATTATGTCATATTGGACTTTCCGCCCCGACGGTAGAAATAAAACTTTTATCTGAGGCGGCAAAGCGAGGTATTCATGAAAAGAAAAAGAGCATTGATCCTCCTCATCTGCATGTGCATCGTCTGCATATTTGCGGGACTGCTTGCGGCATGCGGCGGGGGAGAACAGGACTACACGTCGAACACCGCTCCCAATGCGGACGGCCACTATGGCGTGGAAGTCGTATTCGAGCTGGAAGGAGGGACCTATCAGAATTCCACCCGCCATGTGCGCATGTATTTCTACATTCCCGAAGGCGGCGAAACCCTCATCTCTCCCCCGGGGGAAAATTCCGAGCGCGAGCTCAACCGCGCCAATTACCACATCACGGGTTGGTTCAAGAACAGGCACGAGAACAGCGACGGCACCGTCACCTACTCCGACGCATGGGACTTTGAACGGGACACCGTCAAGAGCGGCGACGAGAGCCTTACCCTCTACTGCGGTTGGGCGGTGAACGTCAGGCACACCTACGACATCTCCTACTACGATGAAAACGGGGAAGTGAAGACGGCCGCAAGCATTCAGGTGCAGGCGGGGGACACGTTCAGCGATCCCACCAACCAAGCCGATGCCCGCGTGGGCTACACCGCACGGCGGGAAGCGACGGAGAACGGCAGCTACGCAGTCTGCTATTACAGCGGCAAAGACGAGAGCGGGAATTGGATCCCGTGGGATCCCGCCTTCACCCATCCCGGCGGGGAAACGTCAACGGCCGTTCAGGTATTCGTCGACTATCTCAAAGGCGACTTCGTCTATGTCACCTCGGCAAGCGAACTCATCTCCGCCTCCAAGAGCTATGCAAGAACGGGCAACGGCGTCTATCTCACAAAGGACATCGACCTCGGCGGCGAGGAGATCGCGGGCTTCCGCAACAACGCGGGCGTGTTCGCGGGCGTGTTCTACGGCAACGGATACAAGATCTCCAACTTCGCGCTCACTTGCAGCGCCACGAACGACGATCTGCTCTCGGGCTATCACGATCTCGACGACTTCGCGCTCTGCATCGGCTTCTTCGGCATTCTCGACGGCGCAACGGTGGAGAACCTCACGATCGAGGGCATGACACTGAACATCTCCATCGCAAACTCCAAAGCGATGAATGTCTACATTGCCCCGCTCGCGGCGCTTGCGGTCGATTCCACGGTGAAAAACGTGCACGTCTCGGCGGAATTCACCGTCACGAGGCTGGAACGCTACAAGGGGGAGGCGCACATCGTAACAGACCGCCCCGTCTGGGACGAGACCTTCGACGGAGAAGATTGCGATGCATCCGTCACACTCACGGACAATCGCACAGAATAAAAATCGGAAAAAAGAAAGGAGTAAATAGACCATGAAATTCAAGGCAGTCAAACTTACAGCAGGAGCACTCGTCTGCGCAATGGCAGTCGGCTTCGTCGCAGGATGCGGCGGCGGAAAGGTCGCCTACAACAACGAAGAGGATGCAGCCGTCTTTTCGACGCAGCCCCTCGACGGCGTGTTCAGTCCCTTCTTCGCGACCTCGGGCACGGATATGTCCGTATCCGGTCTCACGCAGATCGGCATGCTCGCTAACGATGAAAACGGCAACGTCGCCTATGGCGACAACGAGGCCGTCGTCGTCAAGGACTACGAGATCAAGACGACGGGCACGGGAGAAGATGCCACCACGGAGTACAAGTTTGTTCTCAAAAACAACATTCAATTCTCCAACGGCAGCTATCTCTCGATGAAGGACGTGCTTTTCAACCTCTATGTCTATCTCGATCCCGTCTACACGGGCGCAAGCACCATCTATTCGACGGACATCGTCGGCCTCAAAGCGTACCGCACGCAGACGCCCGACTCGGCAGGCGAGGACGAACAGGATTCCTTCATGGAGACCTTCCAGATCCAGGCCCGCACCCGTATCAATGCGCTTGTCGATGCCAAGGAGCAGGTCGACAAGAACGGCACCTTGGACAAAAACCAATTCAGAACGGCGCTCCAAGGCCTGACGGGGGATGCCTATGCGCACGTCGTCGACGACTACGACAAGGCGCTCGAACTCTTCCGCGAAGAGCTCAACGACGACTACTCCGCCGCGCTCGATTCCTATTCGGACACCGTGTTCCAAGACAGCAAGGGCGAGGAGCACAGAAACGTGCTGCAATCGGACGTTGAAATGTTCCTCTACAACGAGGGCGTCTTGACATGGAACAAGAAGGACGCGCAGATGACGGGCGGTTCCGTCGGTCCCGAATACTACCGCAATTGGACCAAGGAACAGGCCATCGACCTCGTGTTCGACCAGAATATCCCCGGGAAGATCGACGAAGTCGTCACCAACTGGATGACGGCGGGCAACCTCTTCACCTATCTCACCAACAAGGCGCTCGAAGAGTACTTCCAGAACAACGAAGTCGGCATCACCAACATCTCGGGCATCAAATTTGCCAACAAGGATGCCGCTTGCACCGTCAACGATAAGACCTACGCGGTCCCCGAATATGAAGATGACGCGCACACGCATGTAAAGGACGGCTTCAACGAGGTCCTCTCCATCACCATTCACAAGATCGACCCCAAGGCCATCTGGAACTTCGCCTTCTCGGTCGCTCCCATGTATTACTATTCCAACCAAGAACAGATCGCCGCATTCGACTACGAGAACCACTTCGGCGTCGACTATGCCTCTCAGACCTTCTTTGACGACGTGCTCGGCTCGGCATCCAAGAACAGCTTGCCCGTCGGTGCAGGTCCCTACGCCGTGAGCTTCGTCAGAGGCGGGGTCGGCAAGGTCGCGGGCGGCGATGCGGACGTCGGCGCGGGCGACTTCTACAACGGCAGTACCGTCTACTACGAACGCAACCCTTACTACAATGCCGACGGAAAGGGCCCCGCTAAGATCAAAAAGGTCCGCTATCTCGTGGCACAGCAGAACCAAATGCTCAACATGCTCTATTCGGGCGACATGGACTTTGTCGAACCCAACGCCAAGACGGAGATCTTCAACGAGGTCCGCGGCAAGGAGAAAGAGGGGATCGGCAACAAGGACATTCAGACGTCGGGCTACGGCTACGTCGGCATCAATGCCGGGAAAGTGCCCAACCTCAGGGTCCGTCAGGCCATCATGCACTGCGTCGACGTCAAACTCACGGCTCAGTACTACGGTTCGCACGCCGAAGTTTTGTACCGCTCCATGACCAAGGCCAATTGGGTCTACAAGGAGGCATTGAGCAACAAGACGAGCTACTATCCCTTCCTCGGCGATCCCATTCCCGACGATCTCTCCGTCGTCAGTCCCGCCTATGCACACTATGTGCGTGATATCCTCCACAAGACCTCGGGTACGCTCACCGAAGAGGAGCAGAAAGGCTTTATCACGGCGCTCGTCGAAGGCATCAAGGGCGACCCCATTCTCTCCGAACAGAGATACAGTTTGAATGACAACGGCGTCTATCAGAACAGCAGCGGCACCGATACGCTCAAATACACCTTCACCATCGTTGGCGCCGAGCAGGACCACCCCGCATGGGATGCCCTCTGGCAAGCGGGCGAAATGCTCAACAAGTGGGGCTTTGAGATCACCGTCAAGACCGACCCTCAGGGGCTCATCAAGCTCAACACCGGTTCGCTCGCCGTATGGGCGGCAGCATGGGGCTCCACGATCGACCCCGATATGTATCAGGTCTACCACAAGGATTCCACGGCGACCTCCGTGCTCAACTGGGGCTACCGTCAGATCCTTCAAAATGCGGGCGGCAAGTACAATACGGAATATGACCTCGTCGTCAACGAACTTTCGCCCCTCATCGAACAGGCCCGTGAGATCAACGACCAAGGCGAACGTGCAAAACTCTATGCACAGGCGCTCGACCTCGTCATGGAACTCGCCGTCGAACTTCCCACATATCAGAGGCGTGACCTCTTCGTCTACAATGCCAACAAGTTTGACGAGAGCACCTTCTTCCAGAACGCGTCTCCCTTCAAGGGGCTCACGAGCGATATCCACACTATCTCCTTCAACGTCGAGCGGTAAAAAACTTTGTCGGACTATAACATTATACTAATTAAGGCAGGCGCCCGCAAAGCGGCGCCGTATGGATCGGTGAAACGATGTTCAAATATATCGTAAAAAGACTACTGCTCTCCATCATCATTCTCCTCGGCGTATCGATCATCATCTATACGCTGACCAGACTTATGCCGGCGGACTACGTCGATCAGACGTTCTCCTCCAAGGTACAGTCGGGTGCAATGAGCATGGAAGATCTGCAACGCTATAAGGAGCTCCTCGGCATCGGAGACAATTCCTTCACGGGTATCATGAAGGGGTACTTCGGCTGGCTCGGAAGGTTGCTGCAAGGCGACCTCGGCCGCTCGTTCAAGTATCAAAAGCCCGTCGCGGAAGTCATCGCAAGTCAGATGTGGTACTCCTTCGGCATCGCGATCGTTGCGACCATTCTGCAATTCGCGATCGCCATTCCTCTCGGCATCACGAGCGCGACGCATCAATACTCCGTGCGCGACTACGTCACGACGGTGCTCACCATGATCGGCATCGGCCTTCCGAGCTACTTTTTCGGCGCCATCGTCATCAAGGTGTTCGCGGTCGATTTGGGCTGGCTGCCGAGCGGCGGCATTCTGAGCGGCGGCGTGACCTATGCCGACAACTTTGCGGGCATGATGGCACAGTTCGGCGACATGGTATGGCACCTCATTCTGCCCATCGTCGTCACGGTGCTTCTTTCGATCGGCGGCCTCATGCGCTACACGAGGACGAACACGCTCGAAGTTCTGAGCGCCGACTATATCCGTACGGCACGGGCAAAGGGACTGAGCGAAAAGAAGGTCATCTACAAGCATGCCTTCCGCAACACGCTCATTCCTCTTGCCACCCTGCTCGCAGGGATCCTGCCTTCCCTTTTCGGCGGCATGCTCATCACCGAGCAGGTGTTCGGGATCCCCGGTATCGGCAAGTACGCCTACGACGCCTTGCAGTTCGCGGATATCCCGTTCGTCATGGGATATAACATGTTCCTCGCGATCCTCACCGTCATAGGCACCCTGTTCTCGGATATCATGTATTCCATTGTTGACCCTCGCGTCAAACTCAAATAAACTACGGAGAGATAAAATGAAAGAAGAAGAAAAAATCATCGCTCCCTCCGCAGACGAGGGAAAAAACAAGGATCTTGCCGTCACGGCAGAGACGCTCGAAGAACCCACGGAGGCGCTCAAAGAGAATGCGACGCTTACCGAAGAGGGGAGAGAGAGCGTAGGCGAGCGCGAGCTCGGCGTCGCAGAGGAAACATACAAAGAAATGAGCCCCATTCGGCTCGTTCTGAGGAGATTTTTCCGCTCCAAGCTCTCCATCGTCGGCATCGTCATGATCGCCGCGCTCATCATCTTTTCCGTCTTGGGCCCCGTCATCTTCAACCGATGGGGAGAGGAGACGGTCGACAGGGGCGTCTACGTCAGCGAAGATGTCAATTATTACCGGCAGGACGACGGCAACGGCGGATATGTCAACGTCACCGAAGTCGTCGAATCGGAGGACGGCATCAACCGTCTTGCCGATCCGAGCGGCGACCATTGGCTCGGCACCGACGAAAAGGGCATGGACGTCTTTGTCCGTCTCATGTACGGCGGCAGAATTTCGCTTCTCATCGGCTTTATCGTCGTCATCTTGGAGACCATTCTCGGCATCATCATCGGCGGCCTCGCGGGCTACTTCGGCGGATGGGTCGACAATGTCCTGATGCGTGTCGTCGATGTGTTCAACTGTATCCCGACGCTTCCCATCTTGTTCATTGCCTCGGCGGCGATCAACTCGTGGGGGCTCACCGAAGATGTCAATATCTACCTATTGATGGTGTTCATCACGCTGTTCAGCTGGAGCGGGACGGCCCGCCTTGTCCGCGGGCAGATCTTGGGGCTCAGAGAACAGGAATACATGACGGCGACGGAGGTCATGGGATACTCGCCCGCGCGGCGTATCTTTAAGCACCTCATCCCCAACGTCATGCCCCAGCTCATCGTCTCCATGACCTTGGGCCTCGGCTCCGTCATTCTGTATGAGTCCACACTCAGCTACCTCGGCATCGGCGTTCAACCGCCCAAGGCGGCATGGGGGAGCATGATCGCCCTCGCGAACAGGCCCGAGATCTTAAACTACCATGTGAACGTATGGCTTCCCGCGGGACTTCTCATCGTCATTGCCGTGCTCGGCTTCAACTTTATCGGGGACGGTCTGCGGGACGCAATGGATCCCAAGGCGAGGAAATAGACAATGGCACAGAAATATTCCAATTATATCTCCATGCGGGAGAGCCGCAAGATCATCAAGTACAATCTCAAACAGATGAAGTACTACGAGAAGCTCAAACGGCAGAAGAGGGATCTCTCCGAATACACGGCTCCCATGAAGGACGAGAACAATCTCATCGAAGTGGAGGACTTAGAGACCTTCTTCTTCACCGATACGGGGACCGTAAAGTCGGTCAACGGCGTCTCCTTCAACGTTCCCAAGAACAAAGTCGTCGGCATCGTCGGCGAATCGGGCTGCGGCAAGAGCGTCACCTCTCTTTCCATCATGCAGCTTGTGCAGGCGCCGCAGGGGCAGGTCGTCGGCGGCCAGATCCGCTTTAATTCCGACCAGCTCGGCTATGACGCAGAGGGGAGAAAGCTCGCCTACGACATCGCCAAGACGCCCACCAAGGAAATGTACAACATCCGCGGCAAGGACATCACGATGATCTTTCAGGAGCCCATGACCAGCCTCAACCCCGTGTTCACGGTCGGCTATCAGCTCGACGAGGTCTCCTATCTCAAAAATCCCGAGATCAAGAAAGAGGACGCAAAGGCTTACAGTATCGAGATGCTCAAAAAGGTCGGCATCTCCA
>CANREK010000046.1 GCA_947629605.1 uncultured Clostridia bacterium
CGCCGCCAAGCTCGCACATTCCGCCGTCACGGGCTCGTAGGTGTTGCCCTTGCCGACGTAGTTGAGCGTCCACGACTTGTTGTCTGTCCCCGCCGTTACGGTGTAGCCGACGTTCGGCTTGGTCGTAAAGGTGAGCGCTGTGCCGTCCACGGGGGTGTAAGGCTCGTCGCTCGTGCTCTCGCTTGCGGCGAATTTGAGCGCGGAGACGGTGAGGCTTCCTGCATGCGTTGCCGTATCATCATATTTCGAGGTGTCGGGCATGAGTTGGATCTTGTCCACAGCTCCGTCAAATTTGATGACACATTCCACTTCTGCACCCGCGGGAATGGTGAAGTAAGACCCGCCGTTCGTCGTGTTTGTCTCGACTGTCACGCCGTCCATTGTTGCAGAGACGTTGACATCCGAATTCTTGGTGTAGCCGCTTGCCGCATTCTCTGTATCCTTTTCATTGTTGACGAGGCTGATGCGGAGAAATACGCTTTCCGTGCCGTTGTTTTTGATCTTAAAGTGCGCGAGATTCGTATTTGCCGCGGCGGCGGGGGCGGGCATTTCCACATTCTTATAGGAAGCACCTTGTGCCGCAGTGTAGGTGATGTCCGCAGACAATTTATCCGCAGAGAGAGCGACTGTGAAAGGATCTGTGCTTACAAATCCAAGCTCCTGTGCATCGATCTCGCTCCAATCGGTTGCATCCGTTGTGGGAGGAGGGGTGGGATCGTCGGATGTGGCGCCTTCTCCCGCAAATTTGAGGCCCGAGACGGTGAGGTCGCCGCTGTATGTCTTGGTGTCACCGTTGGTCGCAGAGTCGATCATGAGTTGGAGAGCCGCCGCGAGGCCGTTGTACTTGACTTCGCAAACTGCCGTCTTGCCCGCCTCGACGGTAAAGTAGGAGCCGCCGTTGACGAGGTCGGTGTTGACCTTTTCGCCGTCCTGCGATGCCGCGGTGTTGATGCATTGGTTGGCCGCATTCTGCACGTTGACGCGGAGATTGACGGGCGCGGAGCCGTTGTTTTTCACGGTGAGCTGTAAAAACGCATGGCCCATCGCCGCCTCGGCAATATCCATCTGCACGTTTTGATAGCTGCCGCCCGCCAGATCCGAATAGGTGATCTGCGCCGACTTCTTGTCGGCCGCGGGCGTCACGGTGTAGGGGGCTGCGGTCGCAAATCCGAGGTCGACCGCCGTCTCCTCGCTCCAATCGCCGTCATAGACGTCGCCCTCTGCGGGTGCATAGGGGTCGCCCATGGGGGGAGCCGCTTTCACGGCCGAGGTCTTGACCCACAGGTAGTCAGCCGTCTTGCCGTCGGGACCGTTGAACTTGCCCATCCAGCCCTCGGCAGTACCCTTACCCGAGGTGTCGGAGGGATCGTCGGGTGCGCCCGCCCAATAGTTCATGAGGATGCGTCCCGCCGTCTTGGGGAAGGTCTCGGCAGGGTTGATATTCGCCTTGTCGACACGGTAGACGGGCGTTCCGTCCACAAACCAAGTGATGTAGGTCTCCGTCCAGCGGAAGCCGTAGTTGTGGAATTCCTTGCTCGCGTCAAAGCCCAAGTCGTGCATGTGCTCATGGCCGCCCGTTCCGTTGGCGAAGTAGTTGAACTGCACCTTGGTCGTGTCTTGGCCGAGGAACTCGATGTCGATCTCATCCCAAGGATTCGGCGTGCCGTCGGGGGTCTTATCGTAGGGACCCGTGCAGACGAAGAATGTGGAAGCCGTGCCCACGCTTGCGGAGGGCTTCATCCTGACCTCATAGTCGCCGTAGCCGTAGTAGTAGGTCGTCCGCGCCTCGCCGCCGTTCCATTGGGTGCGGGCTTCGAGGGAGCCGTTGGGATTGTCTGCGAGGCCGAGATGCATCTGCCCGTCCGAATAGGTGAGCCGGGAAGCGCTCCAATTCGTGTTGAACACGCCGTCGTTCGTCCAGCCGTCGGATGCAAAGAGCACCTTATTCCCGGGATCGCCCTGCGCAAAGTCCGCGAGGATGCTGCCCGTGAGCGCAGTATCCGTGAGTTTGTCGTCGTCTTTGGGGGGATCGTCGTCCTTCGGGGGGTTCTCGTCCTTCGGGGGATCGTTTTGGGTGATGTCCTCCGAGGGGTTCTTGTCGTTGTCGTCCTTCGGTGTGCCGCATCCCGCCAGCACGCCGAGGCCCAGCGTTGCAGCGAGAAGGGCGGCAAGAATGAGTTTTGCCTTCATATCTTTTCCTCCTAATCTTTTTGCTCTATTGTTCCGCCGCATAGGGCGAATAGCCGATCCATTGATAGCTTGCGCAAGCGGGCAGAAGTTTTTCGTCGAATGTGCCGCTCCAAGCATCGTTTCCCTTGCAGTTCCAGACATTCATCATGATCTGCGTGGGCGCCGAGGGGATATCCGTCTCGGCCGTGTGTACCGCCTTCCCGTCCACATACCATGTGATGGATGTCGGGAGCCAGAGGAAGGCGTATTCGTGGAAGTCCGCCGCGCCGTCGAAGCCGAGGGAATAGACGAATTCATGCCCGCCCTGCCCCTTGGTGTAGTAGTTGAATTGGATCTCCCGCGTGTTTTTCCCCAAAAATTCGATGTCGATCTCGTCCCACGGGCGCCCCGTGTAGGTGAAAAAGGAAGAGATGACGCCGGGGCAGTTTGCCGCCTTCATGGAGACGGAGTAGAAGCCGTAAGAATAATATGCGTTGGAACGGTATTCCGACCCGCCGTAGCCGTTTTGCGTCTCGGTGAGAAAGAGCTGCATCTCCCCCGCCCCGAAGCGGACATTATCGGGGAGAAAGGTGCAGTTGAAGGGGTCCCCGTTGCGGCCCGACCGCTTGGAAAAGAGGGGAGACGCGCCCGCCGTAAACACGGCGATCTTTTCCTCCTCCGCCGTCAGACGCAGACTGTCTTGCGCCGCGCTGTCCTCGTCCTGCTTGCCCTCTTCGTCCTGCGGCGTCTGCGTCTCAGAGTCCTGCGGGCCGTTGTCCTGTGTTCCGCTGTCCTGCGTCACATTGTCGGGCCCCGAGCCGCCGTTTTGCGCGGCGCTCTGCTGCGGCGCACAGGCACAGGCAAAGAGAAAGAGCACGGCCGCGGCGGATGTCCATCGGCGCAGTTTCATAAGAATTCCCCCTATAAACTCTACCGTGTATCGACATTTTAATAGAAAAAAGACGCCCCGGTCAAGGAGCGTTTCTCAAATTGCAATATTTTTACACCGATTGCATGTTTCCGAAGATGATATTGAGATGAAAGACGCCGTCTGCGGCATAGGCCGTGAGCTCTCCGCCGTACTTTCTTGCGATGAGACGAAGGGAGCGCATGCCGAAGCCGTGATAGTCCTTGTCTCCCTTGGTCGTGACGGGCAGACCGTCCTCAAAGGTGAGCGTGCCGTCGAAGTAGTTCTCTTCCTGCACGAGGAGCAGTCCGTCCTTGGACTTTACGACGAGGTCGATGACCCGCCGCTCGGGCTCCTTGATGTTCTTGACGGCTTCGAGGGCGTTGTCGACGAGGTTGCCGAAGAGGCAGTAGAGGTCACCTTCCTCGATGAAGCCGAGTTTTCCGCCGTCGATCATGCAGGAGAGGTTGATGCGGTTCTGTTCGCAGAAGAGGCTCTTTTCGGTGAGAAGCACGTTGAGAAGGGGACTTCCCGTCTCGATGCGAGAGTCGTAAATGGAGATGCTCTTTTCGAGATCTTCCATGCTCGGCGTCCCCTCGGAGGCCAAAATCGCCAACTTATAGCGGATATCATGACATTTGACGTTGATGAGATCGATGGTCTCCTTGGAGATCCTGTACTGCTCTTCACTCTGGCGGATGGCGTATTTGAGATCTTCCACCTCGCGGCCGAGCTCGTCGGCGACGACCGTCTTGGAGGCAAAGAGAAAGACGATGACGCAGCAGACCGCCGAGAAGATGTTCCCCGTCTGCCGCAGGATGACATAGTCGGGGTTTTCGAAGCGGTTTTCCCGTTCGACGCTCAGCCGTGCGAAGTAGACGTCCTCAAAGGAGCACAGGAGAATGGTGACGCCGAGCACAAAGATCGTGATGGCGAGCATGCGGTAGTTGAGTTTGCAGGCTGAGAGCCTTTTCACGATGCCGCGGATGAGCAAAAAGTACACGGCGGCGGCGCAGATCGCAAAGAAAGAGTAGTACACGAGACGGTAGTAGAGGTCGAAATTCGCACCCCATGTATCGAAAATGCGGAAATTTTCGCCCGCCGTCCAAAAGATGAGGTAGAGTTTATAGACGAGATTCTGCGCCGCATAGGCGAGCGTACAGCAAAAGAGCACGCGGTAGAAGGATTCGTCAAAGCACAGCTGCGCAAGGCCGATCACGACCGCAAACAGCACGAGATAGACGGCGATGCGGCCAAAGACATTCTCCCCGAAATATTGATAGAACCACGCCGCGGGGATGCCCGCCGCAAAGAGGAGAAGGAGGGAAAGGGGAAGTTTCCACCAAAATCCGCCGCGCCGTTTGAGCGGCCACAGCATGAGGGCGCAGAAAACACAGAGCTCCCCCAAAAATTCCACGATGATGATGCCGTAGATGCGGAAGAGTTCAGCCATTGCCGCCCTCCGACCCCGCATACCAGCGGGCGAGTTCCGCGAGGAAGGCGTTGCGGCGGGGGCGACTGATGAGGAGGGTGTCGCTTCCCACCTGCACCGAGAGCCCCTTGATGCTCAGTATGAATTTGGGGTTGATGAGATAGCATTGATTGCACCGCAAAAAACCGAAGCCTTTGAGTTCGTCCTCGACCTTATAGAGCGCACCCGTCACTTCGATGACGTCGTCGACGAGATGATAGCGGAGACGGTGCCTTACGGTCTCCACATACATGAGCTTGTCCGTCGAGATGCGGCAGAGCCCGCCCGCCGTATTCACCGTGACCGCCTGTCCCTCGTTCATGACATAGACGTCGAGCGCCTTTTTGAATTTGAGGGCGAAGTCGAAGTAGGAGACGGGCTTCAAGAGATAGGCGATGGCGTCCACTTCGTAGCCCCGCTGTGCGTATTGGACAAGGTTGGTGATGAAGATGATGGAGACCGTCTTGTCGAGAGCGCGGAGCTCCACGGCGGCACTCATGCCGTCACGGTGGGGCATCTGGATATCCATGAACACGACAGAATAGAGGGGTTGGTACCCCGTCAAAAATTCCACCGCATCATGAAAGCGGCAGATGTTGAACTCCTGCCCGTTGCTCTTTGCATACTGTTCGATATGAGCTCGGAGCGCGGCGGCGGCCGCATCCTCATCCTCGACGATCGCAATGTTTCTCATAAGAATTCCCTTCCTCCGTATTGTAACAGATGAAGGGAAAGTTGTCAAGACAGGAATAAATTGAGTGGGGGGGGATGATGAGCATGGCGGCACGCCGTGTGCTCAGGGTCGGCATGAGCGCGGCCCCGCGTCATTCTGAGCCCGTAGGGCTGTAAAGAGTACGAAACCTGACCCGAAGAATCTCGCGGGGCAATTATGGACAACTGTGCGGCGAGATGCTTCGGACACTCTTCCGTAGACTTCGTTCTTGCTCACGGGCTCAGCATGACGCCGCACATATCGCTTCTAATCGCCCCACCGCAATTTTTAATTTTTAATTTTCAATTAAGTTCCGCCCGTTTGTCGGGATCCTTCGGCTACGCCTCAGGATGAGCGCAGAGCGCTCATTTTTACTCTTCACTTTTCAATTCCTCTTTGTCTTTGCGGTTTCTCACGATCGTTCTGCCGAGGAAATATCCCATCACGCCGATCCCTGCGGCGAGGGCGACTTCCACAAGCACGACATACCACACCCATGTGAGGTTGTACTGTGCGCCCTTGGAGAGGTCGAGCTCCGCATTGGGGTCGTATGCCGCTTCGGCGCGGAAGGTATCGACGAGCGTCCAAAGCACGTCATGGGCGGCGTTTTCGGAGATCTTATAGGCCGTATCATTCCGCAATGTGGAGAATGCCGGCGCGGTGAGACCGTTGGTGAGCCAGATATCGTTGCCCGCCCAGATGCCGCGATAGGGGGGCATGTACGTCTCGGTCGACTCCATCCAGTCGGTGACGATGGTGCCGTGGAAGTCCCATTCGCCGCGCACGATCTCGGTGACGAGGCCGTAGTTGGCGCCCGTCCAGACCCTGCCGAGGCGGTTCATGGCCGTCATGAGCGCATTCCCGCCGCCCTTCTTTATCATGAGCTCAAAGGGGCGGAGATAGTTCTCGCGCAGTGCCTGTTCGGTGAGGAAGGTGAAGAGGCCCTCGCGGTTGTATTCGCTGTCGTTGGCGACGAAGTGCTTCACATAGGAATAGACGCCCATGTCCTTTGCGCCGCGCACGGTCTCCGCGCACATGTAGCCCGCGAGCAAGCTGTCCTCGCTGTAATATTCGCCGTTTCTGCCGCCGAAGGGGTTGCGGTGAAGGTTGGCCCCGGGCGCATACCATCCGCGGAGGCCGTCCATGGACTTTCTCTCTCTGCCGACGGAGAGCCCGAAGGCATAGGAGAGCCTTTCACTCCAAGTCTGCGCGAGCATCGTGCCGCTCGGATAGGCCATGAACGTGCAGGAGGTCCCGTCGCCGCCCGTGACGCGGGTGTTGCAGCCGAGGGGCCCGTCGAGGTCGACATACTGCACCTTGCCGATGCTGTCGATGGCCGCCGTCTTGAAGTAGCCGTCCTGCACGAGGTTGACGAGTTCGGCATCGGTGATGTTGGCGATGAGGAGAGACCAGCTCGCGTCGTTGTAATCTTCGACGTTGAGCATGTCCGAGAACTTCATCCCGTTCTGCGCTTTTTCGCGCTTGGCGCCGAGATATCCCGCATATTGCAGCTGCGCCTGTGTCGGCTCCACCTGTTTGGAGACGCGTGCGGCGTCGTCCGTTCTGTTGCGCGGCGTCGCGATCTTTTGGGGATAGGTCGCCTTGAAGTCGGCACGGGAGAGATACTTGACGGGAACTTCCTCATGACTGCCGTCGAGGTCGGACTCGTCGATGGTCTCATCGTTGCCGTTTCCGCTGAGATTGGTGAAGCGGTTTTCGACCTTGTTGCCCGTGTCCGCATCATTTTCGTAGCATACGGTCTCGGACATGGTATAGGCAAAATCCGTCTCGGCGCTCTTGATGTCGTGCGCGTTCTGCATGAGCATGACGTGATATTCGCCCGCATCGAGCTCATAGCCCGTGTGATCGTTGTGGTTGGCGTCGTAGCAGTCGTAGGAGGCCATGTCCTGCACGCGGAGGGTGAGCGTCACAACCTCGCTCTCCTGCGGTGCGAGCACTCTCGTCTTTGCAAACGCCCCGAGCACGACGGAGGACTTTTCGATTTGGCCCTTGATATAGGGGGCGGAGTAGTAGAGTTCGACGACATCCGCACCCGGGAAGCCTCCCTCGGGGGCGAGATTCTTGACCTCGACGGTAAAGACGAGGGTGTCATCCTTTTGAAGCACGCCCGACGTTTTGGATTCGTTTCCGACCTTGACGTCCTTCACCGTCCACGAGAAATCGGTGTAGGAGAGGCCGTAGCCGAACGGCCACTGCACGACGCCCTCATATCCGTCGCCGTATTCGTTGTGGATGCTGTCCCAATAGTGCTCGGCATTTGCCGTTTCAAACCACTTGTAGCCGACATAGATGCCCTCGGAATAGTCCACATAGGCGCGATATCGGCTCTCTTCGCCCTTGCAGTTGGCGTAGACCGTGCCCGCGCCCGCTTCCCCAGAACCCTTGTCGCCCTGCGCGATCGCGGAGGGGGTGGTGCCGAGGATGTCATAGGCGTAGGTGTCCGTCGTTCTGCCCGAGGGGGAGACCTTGACGCGCTGCGTCTTGACGGAACCGTCGGCGTTCTTTTCGTAGATGGCCCTGCCGTCCGCATCGTAGGTCGGCTCGTTGTCGCCGTTGAGGGCGGGCACGGGTTCATCCTTATAGCCGCGCAAGACGTTGATGACGCCTCTCACGCCCGTCAGTCCCGTGATGCCGACGAGGAGCGCCCCGTCGATCTTGTCATTGTCCAAAAATCCCGTCTCCATCGTGTTGGCGGTGTTGAGAATGACGATGACCTTGTCGCACAGTTGCGTCGCGACGTCGATCATGTCCTCTTCCTCGGTGGAGAGTTCGAGATAGTGACGGCTGTTGTCCGTTGTTTTGTCATTTCTGCCCGCCGAGACCTGCTTGACCTGTTTGAGTTCGAGGTCCTTGCTCTCGCTCCCCGTTCTCCCGATGACGACGATCCCGACCTTGGAGAAGGCTTGGATGCTGTCCGAAAGATCCAGATATTGCTGTTTGGAGGGCTCGCGGAGCACAAAGATCTCTTCACTGCCGAATTGAACGCCGCCGCGGTATTCTAAATAGTCTTGATCGCCGTAGGTCTTGCTGTGGGCGGTGTAATAGTCTCTGTAAAGATTGTAGAGATCTTGGTTGTATCGGATGCCCGCCTCTTCGAGCGCGGGGAAGAACTTGATCTTTTGCAGATCGGTGTTCGCATAGCCCGAGCCGAACGCCATCGTCATCCAATCGTATGCCGCCCAGCCGAATACGTTGACGCCTTGGTCGAGCTCCTCCTGAGAGAGGGGGAGCGCCGGCGTGTCGCTTGTATCTTTCTCGTTTTTGAGAAGCACGGTGCCCTCTTCCACAATGTCCTCGCAGAGAGCTTCCCCATCCGCAAGCGCGACCGCATCCGCCGTCTGCGCCCGACCGTACAGAAAGAGACTGATGTCCTCGTAGAACATGGAGGCGGCGATGATGAGCGCAAGCATGATGACAAACAGCAGCGTCATGCACGGCGCAAAGATCGCGACTGCCTTTTTGACCGACATTCTCTTCTTTGCCATAATATTCTCCTTATCACATTCCCGCCCGCACCGCGGGCTTTTTTCCATATTATAAAGAAGCCCTCCGCCGCCTTTCAACCCCCTCTGCCTAAATTGCAATTTGATTACATAAATTGTTCCAACGGAGCAGTTT